>NZ_JARWRU010000156.1 GCF_029867845.1 Nocardia farcinica
GGCCCTCCAACCCCGGGCGGCCCCCACAACTTGGGCGCCCCCCCCCCCCGAAGTGCTTCGCGTGGGTCAGGCCTTGACGACGTAGGGCGCGATGCTGCCCAGCTTCTCGCAGGTCTCCTCGAACTCCCGCTCGGGCTTCGACTGCCCGACCACACCGGCGCCTGCGCGCAGCCACGCGCCCTCGGCGGTCTGGTAGACCGCGCGCAGCACCAGGGTGGCCTCCAGCGCGCCGGTCGGCGAAACCGTCACCACCGCACCGGAGTACAGCCCGCGCGGGGCGCCGTCGAGACGGAAGATGGAGTCGACGCCCTCGCGCTTGGGGATGCCGGAGGCGGTCACCGAGGGGAACAGCACCTCGAGGGCGTCCCAGCCGGAGCGGTCGGCGGCCAGGGTGCCGCACACCGTCGAGGCCAGGTGCTGCACGCTGCCGCGCTCGCGCACCGCCATGAAGTCGGAGACCGCGGGGGTGCCGGGATCGGCGACCGAGCTGATCTCCTCGAACGACAGCCGCACCGAGATGGCGTGCTCGACGATCTCTTTCGGATCGCTGACCAGGTCGGCGCGCGCGGCCATGTCCTCGAGCTCGCCGCGGCCGAAGGCGCGGGTGCCCGCCAGCGGCTCGGTGGTCACCACGCGGTCGTCGTCGACCGAGACGACCAACTCGGGGCTGAAGCCCGCCGACTCCAGTCCGCCCAGGCGCAGCAGGTAGGAGCGGGCCGGGGTGTTGTTGGCCCGGCCGAGCCGGTAGGTGGCGGGCACGTCGACGGTGAAGGGCAGGTCGACCTTCCGCGACAGGATGACCTTCTGGTACCTGCCCGCGCCGATCTCGGCGACGGCCTCGGCGACGCGGTCCCGGTAGCCGGTCGGATCGACGCGCACGTCGATCGGATGCGGCTGCGGCAGTCCGGTTTCCTGCGAGACGGCGATGAGATCGCGGATCTCGTCGGCCTCGTCGGCGGTGGCGCCCTCGATCCGCACGCCGGACTCGTCCACGGTCACCTCGACGCGCGGAATCATCAGGTGCGCCAGCGATGTCCGCTCGTCCACGTGGGCGGTCGCCGCCAGCGCCCAGGCGCAGAATTCGAAACCGATCCAGCCGTAGGCGCGGGTGGTGTGTGCGGGCAGCATGGCGAGGGCCCGGTCGATCGCGCGAGCAGGCGAACCCTCCCAGGCCGAGACGGTGGTCGCGCCCTCCCAGGTGACCCGTAGCTCGGCGGCGTCGAGTTCGATGCTGCCGATCGGGTCGGCGGCGAAGACCCACTGCCCCGGGCGCTCGTACATCACGTACTCGCCGAAGCGGTCCGCGCTCGCCAGTCGGGACATCGCTGCCGCCGGATCGGTTACATACTCAACGCGCGAGCGCTCATCCGTCGTCGACAACGATCCTCCAGAATCAAGATGACCTCATATGTGCGAGGTAAGGTTAGCATTACCTGCCCAACGTCGGGGTGTGCTCCGGGCACGGCACACCGGCCCCGACTCGGGGGCGCGAAGTCCTGACCGGAGATCATCCGGCGCGGGACAATGGAGGGCCGCGACCACACGCGTCCCCGCCGCGCCGGTGCGGCGGGCCGACAGCCAGACGGAGGCCCCATGATCGAGCCAGCCGATTCGCAGCCGTTGCGCCAGGCCCCACGGTCGGTGGTCGCGCTGGTCGACGCCGCCTCCGGTGTCGAGCGCGAACTCATCGGCGCCTGGATCGCCGACGGAGGCATCGCCCGCGAGCTCGGCGTCGGCGCGCCCATCACGCAACTCGACCTCGACCCGGCGGCGGTGGCGAGCAGGCTGGTCGGCCGCCGCGACGATCCGCTGGTGGTCCCGGTGCGGGTGCTGTGGCTGCCGCCCGAGCGCGACGGCGTACGGCGCGTCGGCTTCGGCGACATGCTGCTGCTCACCAATCCACGCAAGCCCAACCGGCTCGCGCAGCGCAGGCTCGCGCGCAAGGCGCCCGACCGGCATGTCGTCCTCACCGGCGCGCCCGCCCTGCTCAGCGACCTGCGGGCGAACAACCCGGAAGCCGCCGCCCTGCACGCCGCCGGTAGCGGCGAGCCCTTCGCCCGGGCCGTCGTGCGCGCGGCGGTGGTGGCGCTCGAACGCGCCGAACGCACCGTCATCGGCGACCGCTACAAGGTGCCACGGCTGGTGGCCGAGGAGATCCTCGACTCCCCCGAGTTCCTGCGCCGCCTGGAACTGATCGCCGACCAGTCCGGGGCCGATTCCCAGGAGGTGTACCGGCGGGCGGAGAAATGCCTGCACGAACTGGTCGCCGCCCAATCCAGGCTGGTCTCGGACCTGTTCACCCAGGCGATGCGCCCGGTGCACGCCTCGACATGGAAGGTCGACACCGACGACTCCGGCCTCGACCGTCTGCGCGCCCTCAACCGCGACTACCCGCTGGTATTCCTGCCCTCGCACCGCTCCTACGTCGACCCCTTCGTGCTCGGCGACGTGCTGGCGCGCCACGACTTCCCGCCCAACCACGTCATCGGCGGAGCCAACCTGAGCTTCTGGCCGATGGGCCCCATCGCCCGGCGCACCGGCACCGTGTTCATCCGCCGCAGCTTCGGCGACGACGAGGTCTACAAGGCCGTCGTCGAGGAGTACTTCGCCTATCTGCTGAGCAAGCGCTTCAACCTGGAGTGGTACTTCGAGGGCGGGCGCACCAGGACCGGCAAGCTGCGCCCGCCGCGCTACGGCCTGCTCAACTATCTCGCCGCCGCCGTGCGCGCCGACCGCATCGACGACGTGCTGCTGATCCCGGTCTCCATCACCTACGAGCGGCTCAACGAGCTCGGCGCCATCGCCGACGAACAGCTCGGCGCGCGCAAGAAGCCGGAGGGCCTGACCTGGCTGGCCCGCTACATCCGCGCCCAGCAGCACTCGGCCGGCCACGTCTACGTGCGCTTCGGCGATCCGCTCTCCGCTCGCGAACGCCTCGTCGCGCTCGGCGACCCCATGCACAAGACCCCGCTGAACATCCCGCTGCGCGACACCGAGACCGCCGACGCCGCGCCCATCGGCACCTCCGCCGAACACGAGATCGCCGAACAGGAGCGCAAAGCCGTGCAGCGGCTGGCCTTCGAGGTGGCGGTCGGCATCAACAATGTCACCCCCATCACGGTCAACGCGCTGGCCACCCTTGCCCTGCTGGGCGTCGAACAGCGCGCGCTCACCCTGGCCGAGGTCCGCACCCTGCTGATCCCGGTCATCGACCACATCCGCCGCCGCGAGCTGCCCAGCGGCGAACTCGACGCCCTGACCGACGAGCGTTCCCTGGCGGTGGTGCTCGAGCAGCTGTCGCTGGCCAAGGTGGTCACCGTCTACCGCGGCGGCATCGAGCCGGTCTACTCCATCGAGAGCGGCGCGCACCTCGAGGCCGCCTTCTACCGCAACAGCGCGGTGCACTGGTTCGTCGACCGCGCCATCATGGAGCTTTCGGTGCTGGCCGCCATCGAACCGGCCGAAGACCACCTGCGGGCGGGTTGGCAGGAGGCCTTCCGGCTGCGCGACCTGCTGAAGTTCGAGTTCTTCTTCCCCGACCGCGCCGAGTTCTCCGAGCGCATCACCGCCGAGATGGTGCTGGTCGACCCGGAGTGGCACAACCGGGGCCGGGAGACGCGCGGCAGCGAGATCGTCGCCAGACTGCGCGGTTCCGGCTTCATGATGGCCCACCGCGTGCTGCGCGCGTTCTTCGACGCCCAGCTGGTGGTGGCCGAACGGCTGGCGGACAAGGACGCCGCCGCGCCGATCGACCGCAAGGAACTCGTCGCCGAATGCGTCTCGGTGGGCAAGCAGATGCTGCTGCAACGCCGCCTGCACAGTCCCGAATCGGTCTCCACCGAACTGTTCGGCGGCGCGATCAAACTGGCCGACAACTACCACCTCATCGAGCCCGCCGACCCGGCCGCCGCCGATGCCCGCGCCGATCTGACCAGGCGCCGCAACGATTTCGCCGCCGAACTGCGCGCCATCGGCGCCCGCATCTCGCTGGCGGCCACCCTCGACCCGTCCAACACGCTGGGACCGGTGACCCGATGAACGCGCTGCTCGAACGGGTCCGCTCCGGCCCGCGCGGACCCGAGGTGCTCGCGGTCTTCGACCTCTCGGCGGTGCTCGACGGGTTCGCCGCGCCCTCGGTGCTGCGCGGCGCCATGCCCGGCGGCCCCCGCGACGCCACCGCCCGCATCCTGCTCGACGGCTACGACCCCACGCTCACCGACGGCGGCTACAGCCGGTTCCTGCACCGCGCCTCGGCCAGGCTGGCCGGACGCACCCGCGCCGAACTCGACGAACTGGGTGAACGGCTGTTCCGGCGCGGCGTCTACGGCAGGTTGTTCCCCGAGGCCTGGCAGCTGGTGCGGGCGCACCGCGCGCAAGGGCACACCGTAGTGCTGGTGAGCGCGCTGACCGAGTTCCAGGTGGCGCCGGTGGCCGCCGAACTCGGCATCGAGCACGTGCTGTGCACGGCGATGGACACCGGCGAGGACGGCACGCTCACCGGCTACGTGCGCGGCAAGACGCTGTGGCGCAACGGCAAGGCCCAGGCGGTGCGCGCCTTCGCCGCCGAACACGGCCTCGACCCGCTCGCCGCCTACGCCGCCTACAGCGGCGCCACCACCGACCAGCCGCTGCTGGCCCAGAGCAAGCACCCGGTGGTGGTCAATCCCGACCGCATCCTCGCCGCCGCGGCCTGCGACCACGACTGGCCGGTGGTCGCCTTCCGCCGCAGGCGCACCCCGCGCCCGGTCGACTACCTGCGCACACTGGCGGGTTTCGCCGCGCTGCTGCTCGGCGCCATCGCGGGTGTGCTCGCCAAGTCCTACACCCGCCGCCGCCGCGCGATGGCCGACGGGCTGATGGCCTTCGGCACCGCCGCCACCCTGGCCACCCTCGGCGTACGGGTGCGGGTCACCGGGGCGCACAACGCGCGCTCGCCCCGGCCTGCGGTCTTCCTGTTCAACCACCAGAGCCAGTTCGATGTGATCGTCGTCCCGCACGTGCTGCGCGGCGGGGTCACCGGAATCGGCAAGAAGGAGCTGACCCGCAATCCGGTCTTCGGGCCGCTCATGCGCTTCGTCGGGGTGACCTTCATCGACCGCTCGAACTCCGAGCGGGCCAGGGCCGCGCTGGCGCCGGTGGTGCGGACCCTGCGCGACGGCCTGTCGATCGCCGTCGCCCCCGAGGGCACCCGCTCCTGGTCCCCCACGGTCGGGCCGTTCAAGAAGGGCGCCTTCCACATCGCCCACCAGGCGGGCGTGCCGGTCATCCCGGTGGTGATCCGCAACGCCGGGGAGATCGCCTGGCGCAATTCCATGGTCGCGCGCTCCGGCACCGTCGACGTGGCGATCCTCGACCCCATCGACGTCTCCGGCTGGGATCTCGCCGACCTGGACGCGCGCGTCGAGCAGGTACGTCAGCTGTTCGTCGACACCCTGGTCGACTGGCCGGAGCCGGACCGCTGACGAGCGGTCCCGGTCCGGGTGGCCGGGCTCAGACCGAGCGGCCGAACAGCAGCTTCCACGGCATGAGCGCCGACTCCAGCTGGACCTTCAGGCTCATCTTGGACGCGCCGAGGGTGCGCTCCTCGAAGCGGATCGGCACCTCGGCGATGGTGATGCCCTTGCGCACCGCCCGGTAGTTCATCTCCACCTGGAACGAGTAGCCGTTGCTCTGGATGGAGCCCACGTCGATGGCGCGCAGGGTGTCGGCCTTCCAGGCCTTGAAACCGGCGGTGGCGTCCTTGACGCCGAGGCGAAGGATCAGGTTGACGTAGAAGTTGGCCCAGGCCGAGAGCGCCTTGCGGTACCACTTCCACTCCTCGGCGGTGGACCCGCCCGGCACGTACCGGGAACCGAGCACCACGCCCGCGTCGGAGTCGCTCAGCTTGGCCAGCATGGCCGGGATCACCTCGGCGGGATGCGACAGATCGGCGTCCATCTGGATGACCACGTCGGCGCCCTCGTCGAGCGCGCGGGTGATGCCCGCGACGTAGGCGCGGCCGAGACCGTCCTTCTCGGTGCGGTGCAGCACGCCGACCACGTCGGGCATGTCGGCGGCGAGCTTGTCGGCGACCTCGCCCGTGCCGTCCGGGGAGTTGTCGTCCACGACGAGAATGTGCAGGTCGGGCACCGCCAGCGCGGTGAGCCGCTCCACCGCCACCGGCAGATTCTCCCGCTCGTTGTAGGTCGGCACAACAACGGTAACCCTCAAGGGTCGCCCTCCCTGCTCACCTGTCCAGCCCGCTGGCCCGGGCGGACCGTGCGAGCGTTAGTCGATTACCGGGGTACCGTACTCGATCCGCCTGATGAGGACCTGAGCGGCCGCGACCGGGGCAGCCCGGCGACGTCCGGCGTCGAGCACGGCACGACCTGCGCAGACGCGCTCGTCCCACGGCGCGGCGGGTGCCGGTGCGCCGAAAACGGTTGTCCCGGGCGGGCTGTCAGTCCCCTTCACGCCAGGCGCGATCGCGGGCGTCCTCCCGCTCGTTGCGGGCCCGCGCGATCTCCAGCGCCCGCTCGGCGGTGGCCTTGTCCGGGTACGGCCCCATCCGGTCCCGGAACCAGCACTGCCTGCCCTGCTCGGCCCTCTGATGCTTCAAGCAGTAGTACCACCGTTCAGCCATGACTCCAGCATTCCACTTCGGCGCGCGGATATGCCGGGCATCCGGGATACGACGAAAAATCCCCCGGGCTGTCTGCCAGGGGGATTTCGTGGTGGCCAGGGCCGGGATCGAACCGGCGACCTTCCGCTTTTCAGGCGGACGCTCGTACCAACTGAGCTACCTGGCCGCAGGCACCCGTACCGAATGCCATACGCGAAGCGCCGGATTTCTCCGGCGCTTACTTGCGACCCTGACGGGACTCGAACCCGCGACCTCCGCCGTGACAGGGCGGCGCGCTAACCAACTGCGCCACAGGGCCATGCTCTGCTACCAACAGTCCGAAGACTGTACCCCCTACGGGATTCGAACCCGCGCTACCGCCTTGAAAGGGCGGCGTCCTAGGCCGCTAGACGAAGGGGGCTCGTCCCGGATCTCTCCGGACCGGCTTTCAACGGTTTCCGTTGGGAGCTCGCATAGCTTATGACAGCTTTGCGCAGAGTTCCAAATCGCCTGGTCAGACGCCCAAACCGAGCTCTTCGAGGCGTGCGGCGGCAGCCCAGCCGTCGACGGCGAACTTCTCCCGCCACTCACTGGTCGCCATCGACTCGACGACGACCTCCAACGCCTCCTGGAACCGGGCCCGCAGATCGGTCGGGCCGTCGGGCAGCTCGATCAGGTAGCGCTGGCCCGCCAGCGCCGCGGTGAGGGTGCGGGTGAAGCGATCCGGGTCGGCGTCCTCGCGCAACTGGCCGTGCTCGATCGCCCGCAACGCCAGCGAACGCACCGCCCGCACGAGGATGCGCCCGGCGCCGGCGCGGACGTCGCGGAAGAAGTCGGGTTCGATGATCAGCCGGTACTCCGCCTGCACGATGATGTCGTGCTGCAACCGCAGGGCCAGCTCGTCGATCATCCCGTGCAGGATGTCGAGCGGACCGAGATCGGTGCGGGCCAGCCAGCGCTCGGCGGTGGCGCGATAGCGTTCCACCGCCGTCTCCAGCACCGCCTTGGCCAGCTCCTCCTTGGAGTCGAAGTGGAAGTACATCGCGCCTTTGGTCGCGCGCGATCCCTCCAGGATCCGGTTCAGCGATGCCGCGGCATAGCCGCTCTTGCCGAATTCGACGGCCGCGGACCTGATTATCGCCGCCCGTGTCCGGCGGGCCCGCTCTTGCTGCCGTGCCATGCTCGAAACGCCTCCGAAGTTACTCACCGCCAATCGAGCCCCCCGTTGGAACGGACCCCTGGCGCAATAGTTGATAAAAGTCGAATACTCCGAGCCGGTTTTCCGGCCAATTTCATACTTCAGGTATGTAAATAGCCTAATTACGAATAACACACCGGCTGGTATAATTCCTCCGTGCCCGGGTGCGCCGCAGGGGGTGCACACCCGGGCACACCCACGTCTGGGACCTGTTCCGATCGGCCTCCTGCGGCAATCGTTGCTGTCTGCGGACACCATCACGACGTCTCGGATTCCGAGCCGCCACCTGCGACGACGCCTCCGCGCCGGAGCGGCCCGCCCGCCACGGCATCCCCGAGGGAGGCCGCGAACCGAGAACCGCTCCGACACAACCGGTGACGCCGAAATCGACGGTTCGCCCGGAATTCACCGAACCGTCACGGTACCCGCAATGACGCGCCGACACGCGGCAAACCGACGAGTCGGATAGCCCACTCGACATACCCCGCCGACAGCAAACACTACGCAATCCAAAAGGGCTGCGGGCCCGGTAATTACAATTCCCGGAGACATCCGCGAACGACCTTCGCACGGACGGCGCCGCCGGCACGGGCCGCGCGGCGCGGACCACCCGAGACACCGCGCTCACCATCCCTCCTGGCGGCCCACCGAGGCGGAACCAAACTGATTGGCAGGCAACACGATTCGATCCTATCCAGCCTGCTCTCGAATGAACAAAGCCGCCACCCAACACTTTCCCCGGCTTGCGGCCGCTTTCCCAGCCACCACCTCCCCCCGCCGAACACCGCTGCCGCCGCCCCGGCACGAGCCCAACTCCCGGTTTTCCGTCCCGCGCCGATGCCCACTACACTTGCCCCACGCGCCCCTATAGCTCAGTTGGTAGAGCTACGGACTTTTAATCCGCAGGTCCCAGGTTCGAGCCCTGGTGGGGGCACGTCGGACAGGCGCCCGGGCGCCCGGCGCCGGGTATCGTCTGCGGGGGCGCCCCGCCCCCCCGCCCGCCCCCGGGGCGGGGGGGAAGGGGGCCGGC
>NZ_JARWRU010000157.1 GCF_029867845.1 Nocardia farcinica
GCTGTCGACCACGATGCCGGCGGCATGGTCGACGGAGAGTTCACCGGGGCCGGCCAGCCCCAGTGCCACGCAGGCGACGGCGAGCACCAGCACGTACTCGTAGCCGTCGCGGAAGACGAAGAATCCGTTCTTGCGGTGGGCCAGCAGACCGGCCACCAGCATCACCGAGATGATCGCGGCGGCCGCGAGCGGCGTGAGCAGACCGAGGACGAGCAGCACGCCCGCGCCGATCTCGGTGATCACGCTCAGCCAGGCCTGCAGGACGCCGTTGCGCAGACCGAGACCGGCGAACCAGCGACCGGTTCCGGCGATCTTGCCGCCGCCGATCCAGTGGTTGACGCCGTGCGCGATCATGGTCACGCCGATGACGAGGCGAAGCAGTGCGAGTGCGAGATCAATGGCTTCCATCGTCCGCCCTTCCCGGCGGCCGCGACATCGCGCAGCCGTCGAATTGCGTCGCCGGACCGGAGAATTCGCCGTTTGCGTCGGCGACCACGCATTCCTCGACGAACGACAGCAACTTCAGATGGTAGGCGGTCGCCGTGTGACCGACGCTGATGTTGTGTCCGGTATTGGGCTGGAAGTTGAGCACCACTCGTGGCGAGGCGGCGAACAGCGCGCCGACCGCGGCGAGTTCCTCGGGGTCGTTGCGCCAGACGCGCTCGTGGTCGCCGAGGGTGAAACGCACCGGGACGCGCACCTGCCCGGCCAGCGTGGGGAATTCCTGCCCGGCCCAGTCGCGGACGGCGACGGCCTCGGTGCGTGGTCCGGGCGCGGCGATGCTCGCGCCGCCGATCACCGACTCCGAGTACAGCCGTGCCGGATGCCAGAGCAGCTTGCCGATGCCGTAGGCCGCCGGGCTCGGGCCCTTGTCCTCCCAGAGGATCTCCTGGGCGACCTGCTGGTGCAGCCTGCCGGTGCCCGCGAGCTCGAGGCCGAGCAGGCCGGCGCCACGCTCGTCGGCGGCCACCCGCAACGCCAGCTCGCAGCCCGCGGAATGGGCGAGCAGGAACACGCCTGCGCCCCTCGGCCGATCACCGAGGTGCTCCTCGATCGCCGCGTACACCAGCTCGATCCGGCGTTCGGCCTGCGCGATCTGTTCGGCGAACGGGGCCGAGGCGCCGTAGCCGGGGCGATCGAGGGCCAGCACGGTGAAGCCGAGGCGGGCGGCGGTGCGCAGCAGCGACAGTTCGGGGTGGCCGGGGCAGTCGAAATAGGCGGCGCTGGTGGCCCCGCCGTGCAGCGCGACGAGCACCGCGCGCGGGTCGGGGACCTCGGCGAGCAGGCCGGAGACCGGGACGCCGTCGACCTCGGCGAGCCCGGGGCCCGCCGCCGCGGCCCGGCGCGGCGCCCGGGCCGCGGGGGGCGGGGCGGCGCGGG
>NZ_JARWRU010000158.1 GCF_029867845.1 Nocardia farcinica
GTCTTCCCTCCGCCGGCGCCGCGCTGGTGGGTTGTTGGGGGGGGGGGGGGCGCGGGGGTGTGGGGGGGGGGGGTGGGGGGGGGTGGCGCCCCCCCCCCCACGTCCGGTCGATCCAGAGCGGGAGTGCCGGGGCGGACACGGGTTACGGTCGCCAGGAATTCAACGTCCGCGCCCGCGCGTGCCGGTGCTCACCAGCCGATCCACTCGTCGACGATGCCCGCGATCCTGGCGAGCACCGCCGGGTCGGTCATGCCGAGGTGGGGGGCGTCGACGTCGACATTGGCGACCTCCCCGCGCACCAGCGAGGCCCAGCCCTTGTGCCCCTGCGCGTCGGGCCTGCGGTCCTCGGTGGCGGTGAAGTACAGCATGTCGGCGTCCACCGTCCTCGGCTGCCATTCCGAGGCCGCCCTGATCGACATGTTGTAGGCGTCGGTCATCCGCTCGAGCAGCGCGGCGTCGACTCCGAGGTCGGTGCCGAAGTGCGCGCGGATCGCCTCGGCCGCCTCCTCGGCGGTGGCGTCGGCGTCGATGAAGTCGATGCCGAGCACCGGGCCGAGGTTGCTGATCAGGTCGCCGGTGGTGACGGTCCTGACCATGGACGGGTCGAAGCCGTCGGCCTCGGAGTCCAGCAGCGCCAGCAGCGCGACCTGCTCGCCCGCCTCACGCATCTGCGCGGCGACGGCGTGCGCGATCTGACCGCCGAGCGACCAGCCGAGCAGGTGGTACGGACCGTGCGGCTGCACCGTTTTGATCTCCCCGTAGTAGCGCCGGGCCAGTTCCTCGATGCTCGTCGGGCCGGGTAGCTCACCGGCGAGCTGCGGGGCCTGCAGCCCGTAGATCGGCCGGTCGGAGACCAGGTACTCGTCCAGCGGGCGGTAGCACCAGGACAGGCCCGAGGCCGGGTGCACGCAGAACAGCGGCGGCAGGCTGCCCCTGGAGCGGATCGGCAGCAGCACCTGGAAGCCGAGGCCGGGGCCGGTCGGGGCCTCCACGCCCGAGCGCATGCCCGATTCGATGCGCTTGGCCAGCTCGGCCGGGCGCGGGTCGGACAGCATCCAGCTCACCGGCACCTCGTAGTGCAGCTCCTTTTTCAGCTCGCTGACCACCTGCACCGAGCGCAGCGAGTTGCCGCCGAGCGCGTAGAAGTCGTCGTCGGCGCCGACCCGCTCCACGCCGAGGACGTGCTCGAAGGCGCGGGCGACCTCACCCTCCAGCCAGGTGGCGGGCTCACGGAACTCGGTGGAGCCCAGCTCGGGCGCCGGCAGTGCCTTGCGGTCGAGTTTGCCGGAGGCGGTGAGGGGCACGGTGTCCAGCACCATGACGGTGCCGGGCACCATGTATTCCGGCAGCTCGGTGGCCGCGTGCGCGAGCACCGCGTCCACGTCGACGACAGCGCCCGCGGCGGGCACGAGGTAGCCGACCAGGCGGGCCGCGGGCCCTTCGCCGTGCACCGCGGCGACGGCCCTGGCGACGGCCGGGTGCTCGGCGAGCACGGCCTCGATCTCGCCGAGTTCGATGCGAAGGCCGCGCAGCTTGACCTGGAAGTCGGTGCGGCCCAGGTACTCCAGCTCACCGGTGCGCCGCCAGCGCGCCAGATCGCCGGTGCGGTAGAGCCGTTCGCCCGTGCCGAAGGGGTCTGCGACGAAACGTTCCGCGGTCAGACCGGGGCGGGCGTGGTAGCCGCGGGTCACCTGCGCGCCCGCCAGGTACAGCTCGCCGGGCACCCCGGGCGGCACCGGCCGCAGCCGGGGATCGAGCACATAGGCGCGCACGTTCCACACCGGGGCGCCCATCGGCACCGCGCCCTGCTCGCCGGGTCGCACCGCGCGCGCGGTGGAGTGCACGGTGAATTCGGTGGGGCCGTACAGGTTGTGCAGCGCGCCCGGTGGCACCACGCGCTCGGCGGCGGCGACCACGTCGGCGCCGAACGCCTCGCCGCCGACCAGCAGCGCCCGCAGCGAGCGCAGCGACGCGGCGGGGGCGGCGTCGGCGAACGCCGCGAGCATCGACGGCACGAAGGAGGTCGCGCTGACCCGGTGGTCGGCGATGACCTCGGCCAGGTAGGCCGGATCGGCGTGCCCGTCGGCGCGGGCGACCACCATACGGGCGCCGGCGAGCGGCGTGGCGAACAGTTCCCACACCGACACGTCGAAGGTGGCGGGCGTCTTGTACAGCACCGTGTCCGTCTCGGTGAGGCCGTAGGCGCCGATGATCCAGCGCGCCTGGTTGAGCACGGCACGGTGCGGCACCGACACGCCCTTCGGCCTGCCGGTGGAGCCGGAGGTGAACAGCACATAGGCGACGTTCTCCGGGCGCAGCGGGGCGATCCGGTCGCGGTCGGTGACCGGGGCGTCGTCGAAGCCGGACGCGTCCAGCTCGTCGAGATCCGACACGACGAGCACCGGTTCGGCGGTCGCGAGGATGTAGTCGACCCGCACGGCCGGGTGGTCCGGGTCGACCGGCACGTAACCGCCACCGGCGGCGTGCACCGCGTACATGGCGATCACCTGGTCGAGACCGCGCCGCATCCGCAGCGCCACCAGCGATTCCGGTCCGACACCGCGGGCGATGAGCAGGCGGGCCAGCCGGTTCACCCTGGAGGCGAATTCGGCGTAGGTCAGCGCGCGGCCCTCGGCGACCACGGCGACCCGGTCGGCGTGCTCGCGCACGGCGGCGGCGAAGGCCGAGGCCAGCGTCTCGTCCGGGTCGAGCGGGTGGTGGGTGGCGTTCCAGCGGGTCAGCACCGCCCGCCGCTCGTCCGGCTCGAGCAGGTCGACATCGTGCACCGGCTGCGCCGGGTCGTCGGCCACGGCGCGCAGCAGCCGGTGCAGGCGGTCCAGCAGCGCGGTGACGGTGTCGGGATCGAACAGGTCGGTGGCGTAGCTGATCCCGCCGTCGAGACCCGAGGGCGCGCCGGTCTCGTCGTAGTGGTCCGAGACGGTGACCTGCAGGTCGAACAGCGAGGTGCCGGTGTCGGCACCGACCGCGGAGACCGAGAGCTCGGGCAGCTCGAAGTCGGCCGATGCCACGTTCTGGAACGCCAGCATCACCTGGAACAGCGGGTGGTGGGCGTGCGAGCGCACCGGGTTGAGTTCCTGCACCAGGCGTTCGAACGGCACATCGGCGTGCCCGAAAGCCGCCAGGTCCGCCGCGCGCACGTGCCCGAGCAGATCGGCGAAGCTCATGCCGGGCCGCACCCGGGTGCGCAGCACCAGGGTGTTGACGAACATGCCGATCAGGTCGTCGAGCTCGGGCTCGCCGCGACCGGCGTAGGGGGTGCCGACGGCCACGTCGTCGGTGCCAGCCAGCCGGGCCAGCACCGCCGCCAGCGCGCTGTGGAAGACCATGAACAGGGTGGCGTTGTGTGCCCTGGCCACCCGCTGCAGGTCGGCGTGCAGGCCTGCGTCGACGGTGAACGGGATGGTCGCGCCGCGATAGGACTGCACCGGCGGCCGGGGCCGGTCGGTGGGCAGTTCCAGCACCGCGGGCAGGTCGGCCAGCTCGTTCGTCCAGAAGTCGATCTGGGCGCGCAGCAGCGAACCTGGATCGTCCTCGGCGCCGAGCACGGTGTGCTGCCAGATCGCGTAGTCGGCGTACTGCACCGGCAGCGGCGTCCATGCGGGCGCCTCGCCCTGCCTGCGGGCGGTGTAGGCGATCATGACGTCGCGGGCCAGCGGCCGCAGCGACGAGCCGTCGCCGGTGATGTGGTGCATGACCGCGGCCAGCACCCGGTCGCCGTCGCCGAGGTCGAACAGCCGCAACCGGAACGGGACCTCGGAGGTCACGTCGAAGGTCTGCGAGACGAATTCCGCGACCGCCTCGTGCACCTGCGATTCGGTGATCCGCACGACCGGGAGCTGTGGCGCGGACTCGGCCGCGGGCAGCACCACCTGGGCGGGCTCGCCGCCTGCGTGCGGGTAGACGGTGCGCAGCACCTCGTGGCGGGTCACCACGTCGCCGACCGCCGCGCGCAGCGCGTCCAGATCGAGCTCGCCGCGCAGCCGCATGACGATGGGGATGCTGTAGGCGGGCGAGTCCGGCTCGAAGCGGTTGAGGAACCACATCCGCTGCTGGGCGTAGGACAGCGGGATGCGCGGCGGGCGCGGCTGCGCGGTGAGCGACACCCGCCCGGCATCGGCGTGCGATTCCACCCGGGCGGCCAGCCGGGCCACCGTCGGGGCCTCGAAGATCATCTGCACCGGGACGGTGGTGTCCAGCGCGGCCCCGACCCTGGCGGCCACCCTGGTGGCGACCAGGCTGTTGCCGCGGAGCTCGAAGAAATCGTCGTCGGCGCCGACGGCCCGGTCGAGGCCGAGCACGTCGCCGAAG
>NZ_JARWRU010000159.1 GCF_029867845.1 Nocardia farcinica
CGGCCGGGGGGGGGGGCTCGCGACCCGCGGGCGTCTTCGGCAGCACGGCCGCGATACCGGCCCCCAGCTTGGCGGCGTGACCGATCGAGATCCGCACCGGCCCGGCCTGCCCGACCCGCGCCGGACGGCCCTGCACCGCCAGTACGGCCCGGTCGTACACCACGCACGCCAGCAGCCGCAGCTCGGAGCGCGGCTCGGCGCCGTGCCCGACGGCGAGGAAGCGGGTGTGCGGCTCGGCCAGGATGCGCAGACAGGCCGTCAGATCCGGGTCGGCGCCCGGTGGGAAGCGGTGCGCCAGGCTGGCGCGCAGCGTCTCGGCGGCGTGCTCGGTGCGCGGCGACTCCAGGATGCGCAGCGGATAGGGCGGCCGATCCCGGTCGGTCTCCCGCCAGACATGGGCGAACTCGTCCGGCGTGAAAATCCAGTGCACCGTGCCGATTATGCCGTCTGTGTTCCCGCGGCCGACCGGTGCCCGCGTCCCCGGCGGCTCGCGGGGATGATCGGCGCGAGGACCGGCCGCCTCGATTCGCGGCCCGTCGTGTGTTCCGCTACCGGCCGGCATCCGGCGCCGAATCCCCACGGTGAGAGCGGTTCTCAGTAGCCGTGCTCCGGGTCGACCGGGGCCAGCAGCGCCGTGCCCGCCGCGAAGCGGGTGATGTTCTCCCGCACGTGCTCGGCGAAGGCCACCGAACGCAGGTGCGGCGGGTTGGAGTCGTGCGGGGTGATGAGCACGTTCGGCAGCGACCACAGCGGATGGCCGTCCGGCAGCGGCTCCGGGTCGGTCACGTCGAGCCCGGCGCCGCCGATGCTGTTCGTGCGCAGGGCATGCACGAGCGCGTCGGTGTCGATCAGACTGCCGCGCGCCACATTGATCACCCACGAGGTGGGCCGCAGGCGGGAGAGCGCCTCGGCGTCGACGAGATGGCGGGTCCGCGCGGTGGCAGGCGCCGCAACGACCACGTGGTCGGTGCGCGGCCACAGCCGCGGCAACCGGTCGGCGGGCACGGTCTCCACCGAGGCGGGGATGCCGGGACCGGTGACCGGACGGCCGGAGCGGTTCACCGCGACCACGCGGGCGCCGAGCGGCAGCAGCAGAGGAATCAGCGCGCGCCCGATGCCACCAGCGCCGACGATGGTGACCGTCGCGCCGCGCAACGTGCCCACGTGCGGGAAGAACTCCTGCTGCCGCCAGCTGCGGGCCCGCAGATGTTCGGGCAGATAGCGCACGCCCGCCAGCAGCAACGCCAGCGCGTGTTCGGCGACGGAGGCGGAGTACGCGCCGGCCGCGGAGGTGAATCGCACGCCGGGATGGCGCGCGAAGACGTCGCGGGCGAACCAGTCCTCGATCCCGGCCGCGGGCAGCTGCACCCAGCGCACCGGCTCGGGCAGGGTGTCGGGGAACTCCTGCGGCCCGCCCACCCAGATCAGGCCGGCGGCGGCGTCGAGATCGACCAGTTCGGCGCCCGCGTCGGCCCCCGCCCGCGCCAGCACGGCCGTGCCGCGCCCCATCGGGCCGCGCGCGATCGGCCCCCCCGCCCCCCCCCCCCCGCCCACCACCGCCCCCCCCCCCG
>NZ_JARWRU010000160.1 GCF_029867845.1 Nocardia farcinica
ACACGCCCTGCGGACCCTCGGCCGCGCCTGGCTCCGCATCATCTGGGCCTGCTGGCGCACCAAAACCGCCTACAACCCCACCCGGCACGAACCCCAAACCCAACCGGTCGCCGCATAGGGGTTGACTCAGGAAACTCATGCCGCCTCCCCCGCTCGTCGTGTGTGGCCGAGCAGCGCCCGCGCCAGCAGGATCTGCTGCATCTCGATGCTGCCCGAGGCGACGGTCGCCGCGTTGGCGTAGCGCCAGTGGTCCTCCACGGCGCGCCGGAACTGCCGATGGCGCGGCTCGTCGCCGGTGACGTGGGCGGCGAGTTCGGTGAGCAGGCCGGCGCTCTCCTGGTCCAGCCGCGTCACGGCGATCCGGTAGGCGGCCACATCGGCGGGAGCGACCCGGCCCGCGCGTTGGGCCGCGAGCACCTGATAGGCGAGCAGGCGTGCCCGGCGCGCGCGGGTGAGCATCCGCGCCCAGCGCCCGGGCAGGGCGGCGGGCAGTGCCGCCCACCGCTCGCCGAGCGCCTCGGGGGCGGCCTGCAACAGCCGCTCGCAGCGGGCGTAGCGGGCGATGCCGACCCGTTCGAAAGCCAGCACCTCCTGCACCACCGACCAGCCGGCGCCGACCGGGCCGAGCACATCGGCCCCGGTGACGGGCACCTCGTCGAAGAACACCTCGTTGAGATGGTGCGGACCGAGCATCGAGCGGATGGGCCGCACCACGATCCCCGGCGCGGACATCGGCAGCAGGAAGACGGTGAGCCCCTGCTGTTTCCGTTCCTCGACGGCGGTGCGGGCGAGCAGGAAGCACCACTGCGCCATGGTGGCGTAGGAGGTCCAGATCTTCTGTCCGGTGATGCGCCAGCCGTCGCCCTCGGGTCGGGCCGCGGTGCGCAGCGAGGCCAGGTCGGAGCCGGAGTCCGGCTCGCTGAAACCCTGGCACCAGATCACCTCGCCGCGCGCGATGGGCGGCAGGTGCAGGCGCTGCTGCTCGGGGGTGCCGTGGCGCATGATGGTCGGCCCCACCCAGTTCACGCCCATGTACTGGGCGCCGCGCGGCTCGTGGTGGGCCCACATCTCCTCGCGGACCACGGTTTGTTCCCAGACCGAGGCTCCGCGCCCGCCGAATCGCTCCGGCCAGGCCGCGCACAACAGGCCGCGTTCGGCCAGCAGCGCGCAGAAGCGTTGCGCCACCGCCAGATCGGCGGGGTCGTCGGTGAAGGCGCCGAGGAAATCCGCGGGGACTTCCGTCGCGATCAGCCGCCGCAACTCCCCGCGCAACGCCGCGGCGGCCGTGCCCATCGTGAAGTCCATGTGGCGCAGATTACTTCAATCCTCACAAGGATAACAATGTTTGTATGGTCATCCGCCGGTGATTAGAATGCCGCAGATGACCGACAGGCGAGAGCGCGTGCCATCCGACCCGGAGCAGCGGGCATGACCAGCGCACGCCGCGGCCGGGTGCCGCAGCGCCGGATCGCCGAAACCGTGGCCGCCGAACTGCGCGCCCGCATCCTGGCCGGTGACGAGACCTACCGGCTTCCCACCCAGGACCAGCTCGTCCAGGACTTCGGCGTCAGCTACCCCTCGATCCGCGAGGCACTGCGCATCCTCGAGACCGAGGGCCTGGTCACGGTCCGGCGCGGCAATGTCGGTGGCGCCGAGGTGCACCGGCCCGACGAAGCCTCCGCCGCCTACCATCTCGGACTGGCACTGCAAGGCGCTCGCGTGACCCTCGGCGATCTGGCCGGCGGCCTGCGCATGCTCGAACCGCTGTGCGCCGCCGAGTGCGCGCGCCGCGAGGACCGCGCCGAGACCGTGGTGCCCGTGTTGACCGAGAGCGTCGACCGCTCGGCCGAACTGCTCGACGACGGCGTCGCCTTCACCCACGCCGCCCGCGAATTCCACGACCTGATCGTGTCGTTCACCCCGAACCTCACCGTGCGCTATGTGGTGAGCACGCTGGTCACACTGTGGTCCGGCCAGGAGGAGGCGTGGGCGGAGGCGCTCACCCGGCGCGGTGAGTACCCCTCCCGCGCCGAGGCCAACGAGGCCGTGCGCACGCACCGGCGGATCATCCGCGAGATCGAGGCGGGAAAGGCCGACGAGGCCGAGCGGCTGTACCGCACCCATCTCGCGGCCACCCAGCAGCTGGTGCTGGAGCGTTTCGACGACGGCGTGGTCAACGCCGCACCCTCCGGCGCGCGACTGGCGTCCCATGGCGCCGCCCGCCCCCGGCTCTGACACGCCGAACGCCCCCGTTACCTTTTTCGTGGGCCCCAGATCGGGCCCACGGTCGCCAGGCCCGGTATGACTACTTGCCCCTGTCTTTCGAATGATCCGGGGGGTGGTGTCGCCGGGCCCTGGTGGCGTCGACGGACCGCTGATGGGGACAGGGCCGCTGATAGGTCTCTTCGTAACGTGGGTGCCGGGCGTTGACGCCAGATCGGGCGACCGTCCGATGAGCGTTTCGATGCGATGAGGACCGAGCAAGGTGAAACAACCCTATGCCGTGTTCTGCGGCGTTGACGTGGGAAAAGGCGAACACCACGCGGTCGGGCTCGACCCGAACGGGAAACGGTTGTTCGACAAGGCATTACCCAACGACGAGTCCCGGTTGCGAGCGGTGTTCAACAAACTCGCCGCCCACGGGCCACTACTGATCGTGGTCGACCAGCCGAACACGATCGGCGCCCTGCCGGTCACCGTCGCCCGCGCCTGCGGCCACGATGTCGCCTACCTGCCCGGGCTGGCGATGCGCCGCATCGCCGACCTCTACCCAGGCCAGGCCAAAACCGACGCCCGCGACGCCCACATCATCGCCGACGCCGCCCGCACCATGCCCCACACGCTGCGCCGCGTCGACATCGGCGACGACACCCTCACAGAACTCGGTGTCCTGGCCGGGTTCGACGACGACCTCGCCGGCGAAGCGACCCGCACCAGCAACCGCATCCGCGGCCTGCTCACCGGCATCCACCCCGCCCTCGAACGCGTCCTCGGCCCGAGAGTCGCGCACCCGGCAGTGCTGGAAATCCTGTCGCGTTGCGGTGGTCCCGAAGGGATCCGCGCAGCGGGCCGACGCAAACTCACCGCCATCGCCGTCAAACATGCTCCACGCATGGGTGCCCGTCTGGTCGAGGAGATTCTGGCCGCGCTGCCCGCGCAAACCGTCACCGTTCCGGGCGCCAAAGCCGCTGAAACCGTGCTCCCGAAGCTGGCTGATTCGCTGAAAGCGGTTCTGTTGCAACGCAAGCAGATCGCCGAGGACATCGAGGAGATGTTCACCGATCACCCTCTTGCCCAGGTCCTGACCTCGATGCCCGGCATCGGAGTCAGGACCGGCACCCGCATCCTGCTCGAAGTCGGCGACGCCACTGCGTTCGCCACGGCCGGCCATCTCGCCTCCTACGCCGGCATCGCCCCGATCACCCACCGATCCGGCAGCTCCATCCGCGGTGAACACCCCGCCCGCTCCGGCAACCACAAACTCAAACGAGCGTTGTTCCTGTCCGCGTTCGCAGCCCTGCACGACCCAGCCAGCCGCGCCTACTACGACAGAAAGAGAGCCGAGGGCAAGAAGCACAACGCCGCCCTCATCTGCCTGGCACGCCGACGATGCGACGTCTTGTTCGCCATGCTCCGCACCAAACAGCCCTACCGCACACCTGCAGCCTCAGCAGCTTGACGAACACCATAGGGACACCCCCCGGTTCCGTCCTACCCCAGGTCGAGGTGGCGATTCATCGACATCGCCGCCTCGGCCAGCTCGGGGAACTCCACGACCTCGACGCCGTTGTCGCGCAGCTTCTCCACCCCGACGCAGTTGCGCACGAAGGTCGACGGCTCCCGCCAGGCGATGACCACGCGCCCGATGCCCGCCGCCAGGATGCGGTCGGCGCACGGCAGCCGGGAGGCGGTGGCGCGCTGTGAGCAGGGCTCCAGCGTGCTGTAGACGGTCGCGCCGGCCAGCCGGGGGTCGCGCGGGTCGAGCTTGTCCAGCGCCGCCTCCTCGGCGTGCGCCTTCTCGTCGGTCTCGCGCGAGTAGCCGGTGGCGAGCACCTCGCCGTCGGCCACGATGACCGCGCCCACCGAGAAGGCGGTCGCGCTGGGCGGGCAGGCGCGGGCCAGCGCGATGGCCCGGCGCAGGAAGCGCCGGTCCCGGTCGGCGATGGACTCGGTGCGCAGCAGGTAGCGCAACACCGCCATGTCGCCGACCATGTCCACGTCGGTGAGCACCAACCGGCGCGCCGGGAACACCGCCGGGTCGACGAAGCGCGGCGAGCCCGCCGCCCCGACCAGCAGCGGGGCGACCGCCAGCCGCAGTTCGTCGGCCAGATCGCCGGCCAGCAAGGCGGTGTGCAGGCTGGTTCCGCCCTCCACCATGAGCCGCCGAACCCCGCGCGCGCCGAGATCGTCCAGCAGCGCCCCGAGGTCGATGCGCGGGCCGAGCACGCGCACCTCGGCCAGTCCGGCCAGCGAGTCGCCGAGTGCTCGGGCGCCCGCCGCGGTGGTGTAGACGAGTTTGCCGCCGCCCTCGTGCCACACCCGCAGGCCCGGGTCGAGCGCGCCGCTCGCGGTGACGGTCACCTTCAACGGGTACTCGGGCCTGCCCGCCGCGAGCCTGGCCCGCCTGCGCGACTCGGCGGCCACCAGCAGGCGCGGATTGTCCGAGCGCAGGGTCCGGGCGCCGACCATGATCGCGTCGCACTCCGCGCGGACCTGGTCGACGCGGTCGAAATCCGCGGCGTCGGACAGCAGCAGCCGCTGCGGGCTGTCGTCGTCGAGGAAGCCGTCCAGGCTCATCGCCGCCGACAGCAGCACATACGGTCGGGTCACCGCAGCACCAGCGACGCGACCTCCGCCTCCAGCTGCTTCACCAGCCCCTCGGCGGGGCGTTCACCGCACACGCCGAGCCAGTTGGCCAGCATCCGGTGCCCGCCCTGGGTCAGCACGGACTCGGGGTGGAACTGCACGCCGTGGATCGGCAGCTCCCGGTGGCGCATGGCCATGACCAGGCCGGATTCGGTGCGCCCGAGCACCTCGAGTGCGGGCGGCATGGTCTGCTCCAGCACTGTCAGCGAGTGGTAACGGGTGGCGGTGAAGGGGTCGGGCAGCCCGGCCAGCACGCCGGCTCCGATGTGGTAGACCTCGCTGGTCTTGCCGTGCAGCAGCTCCGGCGCCCTGGTGACGGTGGCGCCGAAGGCCTCGCCGATGGCCTGGTGTCCGAGGCACACGCCCAGCAGCGGGGTCGCGCTCTTCGCGCAGGCCCGCACCAGGTCGATGCTGGCGCCGGCGCGGTCGGGGGTGCCGGGGCCGGGGCTGATGAGGATGCCGTCGTATTCGGCCGTCACGGCCTCGGTGTCGGACAACCGGGCGTCGTCGTTGCGCCAGACGACGGCCTCGGCCCCCAGCTGGCCCAGGTACTGCACCAGGTTGAACACGAAGCTGTCGTAGTTGTCGACGACCAGAACACGCATGGCATCGAGATTAGTGCAGGTTCGCCGGGGTGCCCCATCGATTACCGGTTGGGATAGCCTTGACGTCGACCGATAGTCCCGATGCCGAGGATGTCATGCCGAAGTCGAAGGTCCGCAAGAAGACCGATTACTCGATCAATCCTGCCAGCCGTACCCCGGTCAAGGTCAAGGCGGGGCCGTCTCCGGTCTGGTACGTCGCGATCATGCTCGGGTTCATGCTCGCCGGGCTGCTGTGGCTGCTGGTGTACTACCTGGCCGCCGAGCAGATCAGCTGGATGAACGACCTCAACGCCTGGAACTTCCTGATCGGCTTCGGCCTGATGGTCATCGGCCTGATCATGACCATGCGGTGGCGCTGACCTGCGCCCCAGCCCTCCCGGCGCTTTAATTACACCTGTGTCATTCATTCACATCCTGTGGATGAACCTGTGGACAACTCGAGGATGGATTGGGGACAGCGCCACGTGAACCCGGATTCGACGCCGCAGGAACCCCGCCTCACCTGGTCCACCCCCACCCCCGCCCAGATCGCCGTCGGGGTCGGCGGCGTGGCGTTGGCGATCGCCGCCTTCTTCGCCGCCGACGCGCCGAGCAAGCTGCTCGTCGGCCTGGCCGCCGCGGGTCTGCTCGGGCTGGCCGTCCTCGGATTCCGGCAGCGCCCGCGCCTCAAGGTGCGCCCGGGGCCCGAACCTCGGCTCATCGTCCGCAGCCTGCTCGGTCCCACCGAATACCGCCCCGAACAGCTGATCCGCGCCCGCATCGTGAGCTACCGCAGGCTCGGCCGCCGCACCCCGATGCTGGAGATCGACGTGCGGCACGGCGAGGGTGACCGGCTGCTGATCTTCGGCCGCTGGGATCTGGGCACCGACCCGCAGAACGTCTTCGACGCGTTGGTGGTGCACCGCATCGCCGCCCTGCGGGACTGACGTCCCCTCCCGGCCGACCTCAGGCGAGCAGCGCCACCGCGACCACGATGACCACCAGCGAGGCCAGCGCCACCGCGGCGACAGCGGCCGAGCCCACCTGCCGCGCGGTCGCGGGATCGCGCACCCGCAGCCATTCCGGGCCGAACAGCATCCCCAGGGTGGCCACCGTGCCGGCGAACAGTCCGCCGAGGTGCGCCCACAGCGAGATGCCGGGCAGGCTCAGGCTGAGAAAGACATTGATGCCGATGATCACCAGGATCTGGGTGGGATTCATCCGCAGCCGGAACATCAGCACCGCGATCACACCGAACATGCCGTAGACCGCGCCGGACGCGCCCGCCGCCATCGAGTTCGGCGCCTCGAGCAGCATGCACGCCGCCGAGCCGCCGAGCAGCGACACCCCGTACAGCGCCAGCGTCCGCCAGCGCCCGAGCACCGGCTCGACCTGGATGCCGATCACGTAGAGGGCGAACATGTTCAGCGCCAGGTGCATCGGCCCGTAGTGCAGGAAGCCCGCGCCGATCAGCCGGATCCACTCGCCGTCGGCGACCAGGGAGGGCACCAGCGCCAGCCGCAGGAACAGCGACGAGCGGAAATTGTCCATCAGGTTGCCCGACTGGGACACCGTGATCGCGTAGAACAGCAGGTTGACCGCGATCAGGCCGTAGGTGACATACGGCGTGGCCACCTGGGCAACCGGCGCGCCCGCCACCGTGCGGACCGGCCGCACCTCGGCGCTCGCCGCGCGCAGGCAGTCCACGCAGTGCTGGCCGACCGACGCGGGCCGCAGGCACTCCGGGCAGGCCGGGCGGCCGCAGCGCGTGCAGGAAAGCCCGGTGACCCGATCGGGGTGGCGGGCGCAGGTGGGCGCGTACGGGCGAGCGTTCATCACCCGGCCATGCTATGCGAAATCGGACACCGCCCCTCGGCGCTCACCGCTCACACCGGCTCCGACCTGCGGTTTCTGCATCCGTGCCCGCCTTGTGCCAAAGTGAACGAATGACCTCGAGGCCCTCGTTCCTCTCCGCGAATTCCCGTAACCGGCTCATCGCCGCGGCCCTGCTCGGTGCGGCGGGCGGCGCGGCCTGGATCGTGCGCAGCAAGCGGCCGCTGCCGCCGGAGCCCGCCCCGGAACCGCCGCGTATCGGTCACACCCGCGAGGTGACGGCCGACGCGGCGCCCACCCCTGCGGTGGCGTCGTCCAACGGCGCGACGGCGGCCGCCTCGACGTCCGGCCAGGACTCCGCCGAGACGCAGCACCCCCCGACTCCGCGCGACGGAGCCGAGGGGGCCAACGGAGCCGAGGCGAACTGACCCGTACCGCCGCGCCGCGCCGCGCCCGCGGCCGGCCGAGGCGGCGCGGTCTCAGCGGCTGACGGTCCGCTTGTACTGCCGCAGCGCCAGCGGCACGAAGATCGCCCTGATGGCGGCCACCCAGATGAGCGTGGTCGCCACCGGATGCTGCATGGACCAGGCCTGCGAGGTCGGGGGCATGCCGCCGGTGTTGCCGAACAGCTCACGGGTGGCCGCCACCACCGCCGAGACCGGATTCCACTCCGCGAAGACCTTCAGCACGGTGGGCAGATTCTCGATCGGAACGAAGGTGTTGGCCAGGAAGGTCAGCGGGAACATCACCATGAAGCTGGCGTTGTTGAACACCTCGGGCGAGCGGACCAGCAGGCCGACCACGGCCATGATCCACGACAGCGAGTAGGCGAACAGCAACAGCAGCAGGTAGGCCAGCAGCGCGTCCAGGAACGAGCCGCGGATGCGCCAGCCCACCAGCAGACCGCTGATCGACATGACCACCAGGCTCACCACGTTGATGACCACATCGCTGACGGTGCGCCCGATCAACACCGCCACCGGCGCCATCGGCAGCGAGCGGAACCGGTCGATGATGCCCTTCTGCATGTCCTCGGCCAGGCTCGCACCGGTGAAGGAAGCGCCGAAGACCACGGTCTGGGCGAAGATGCCCGCGATCAGGAACTCGCGGTAGCCGCCTTCCAGGCCGGGCACGTCGATCGCGGTGCCGAACACGTAGGCGAACAGCAGCACGAACATGATCGGCGAGAGCGTGGAGAAGATCAGCACGTCTGGCACGCGCTTGATCTTGATGACATTGCGTTTGGTGATGGTCACGCTGTCGGCGACGAGCATGGCGAGCCTGCTCGACAGACCGGGTTCGGTGCGATCGACCGTGGTGGGAGCCGAACTCATCGGGCAGCCCCTTCCGTGTTCTCGGCGGGACGGGCGGCGTCGGTGTCGGAATCCCGTTCGGCCTCGTGGCCGGTGAGGGTGAGGAACACGTCGTCCAGCGACGGTCGGCGCAGCCCGACGTCGTGGATCTGCACGCCCGCGGCGCCGAGCAGCCCGATGGCGTCGACCAGGGCCTGCGAGCCGTTGCCCACCGGAACCACCAGCCGGCGCAGCGAGGGCTCGAGGTGGATGTCGCCGTCGGCGAGCGGTTTCAGCACCCGTTCGGCCGCGGGCAGGGTGGCGGCGGAGTCGACGGTGAGCTCGATGCGGTCGCCGCCGACCATGGATTTCAGTTCGTCGGCGGTGCCGCGGGCGATGACCTTGCCGTGGTCGATGACCGCGATGGCGTCGGCGAGCCGGTCGGCCTCGTCCATGTACTGGGTGGTCAGCAGCAGGGTGGTGCCGCCGGCGACCAGTTCCTCGATGACGTCCCACAGATCCAGCCGGGCACGCGGGTCGAGCCCGGTGGTCGGCTCGTCGAGGAACAGCACCGGCGGGTTGGCCACCAGCGCGCCCGCCAGATCGAGCCTGCGGCGCATGCCGCCGGAGTAGCCGCGCACCGGGCGGTCGGCGGCGTCGGTGAGCCGGAAGCGTTCCAGCAGCTCACGGGCGCGTTCCTTGCTGCGCTTGACGCCGAGGTGGTACAGCCTGCCCACCATCTCGAGATTCTCGAAGCCGGTGAGATACTCGTCCACCGCCGAGTACTGGCCGGAGGCGCCGATGCGCGAGCGCAGCGCCTGCGGATCGCGCAGCACGTCGATCCCCGCGACGGTGGCGCTGCCCGCGTCGGGCACGAGCAGCGTGGTGAGCACGCGGACGGTGGTGGTCTTGCCTGCTCCGTTGGGGCCGAGCAGTGCGGTTACGGTGCCCTCGGGCACTCGCAGATCGAGGCCGTCGAGAGCGACCAGGCGGCCGTAGCGCTTGACCAGCCCCTCGGCGACTATTGCGTCGGGCATGTTGCTCCTGAAGTGGAAGAGTGCACGTCGTCGTGGCGGTCCTCGGGGCGACCGCGAGACGCGGCCGGTGCCAGTATCGGCCTCCGCCCGCGCGGACGCAGCTGAATTTCCGCCCGCCCGCTCGCCCCGCACCCGCTCCGCCCGCGCGGCGTTCCCCTGCCCGCGGACGCTTCCCGGATCACCATCGCGCCATCGTGGCAGAGGGGTCCGACACATCGACGACGTCGCACGTGCGGGCCGGGTCGGCCGGCGTGTAACCGGCTGAATGCCACGAACTCCCGGCCCGGCCGGCCCGGTGGACATCGGGTCGGGCGACCGCGACGGGCCCGGCGGGCGACCGATCGGAGAATGTTCGGGAAATCGCACCCGTGCCGTGCACACAATCGGCCGGTTATCGCGTAGGATCGTTGGCGTCGGCCCCTCCCCCCCGGGCCGACCTCACGCGGGCCCCCGGGAACAGCCCCCCCTAGCCCCGGGCCCCGCCCATTCCCCCCCCCGGCCGCGGGGGGAGT
>NZ_JARWRU010000161.1 GCF_029867845.1 Nocardia farcinica
CCGCCCCCGCCCCGGCTCGCGCGCCCCCCCCGGGTCCGCACCGCTCGCGCGCCGCGGCCTTGCTCCGTCGGCCCCCCCCCGCGCCGGCCCCCCCCGCCGCAGGTGCTCTCACCGTCGGAGATGAGGATCACGGTCGCGCCCGTGTAGCCGCGCGCGGACAGGGCCGCGGCCGCCGCCTCCAGAGCGGGCGCGGTGGGGGTGTCGCCGCCGGCTTCCAGCGCGAGGACGTCCGCGGTCAGCTTCGTGCGCACGGCCGGGTTCAGGGTGGGCATGTCGAGGCCGGGCACGAAACCGCCCCCGTCGCAGCCGCCGTTGCCGGGGTAGGTCCACACGCCCATCGGCGTCCCCGTCGTCTGGTTCTGCTCGATGTTCAGCACCGAGCGCTTGGCGCTCTCGATCTTCAGCCTGCCGCCGCTGTCCTGGTCGTTCATCGACCCCGAGGTGTCGACCACGACCAGCAACGGCACGTCCCCGCGCCCGGCGGCCGAGATCGACGGCCCGGAGGGCGCGGCCTGCGACGCGGCGGGCACGACGAGGACGAGCAGCAGCAGCGCGCAGCACAGCGCGCGGATCCGGGTGGCGCGCATCATTTCTCCGTCAGGGTGATGATCGCGTCGCGGTCGCCGCGGACCACGCCGGTCACGGTCAGCTTCCGCGGTTCGCCGCTCTCGGCGACGGCCAGCAGCGAGAACGTCAGGGCGTCGCGGGTGTTGTGGGTGATCCGCACCGTCTCGCCGTAGCCGACGACCACCTCCCGCAGCACCCGGCCGTCGGCGGAGACGGTCACCTTCACCCGCGCTCCCGGATCGGCGTCGGTGGGCAGCCCGACGGTGAGGTCCACTTCCTCCACGGCCCGGTCGAACTCCCACACCGGCCCGCGCGGGGACCTGGCGTCGGCGTCGGCGACCGAGCAGGACAGGGCGTCGGTCTCGTCGCTGCCCGCCAGCGAGTACTCGCCGGTGCCGCACCGGTTCTCCGCGGCCTCGACATCGGACAGGTAGGCGGTGGCCGGATCGGCGGCGACCGTCACCGTCACCGTCTCCGGCAGCGGCGAACCGCTCGGCGGATCGATCTGCGACACCGTGCCCGAATCCGCCCCCGGCTGGTAGCGACGGGCGATGGCCACCTGGGTGCCCAGCTCACGCAGTTCGCGCACCAGCTCGCTCTCCGACCGGCCCGCGATCTCCGGCACGGCGGCAGGCGCCGACACGATCAGCCGCACCGCACCCGGATCGGCGGTCCCGAACGGCGGGTCCTGCTCGACGATCATCCCGCCCAGCCCGGCGAACGGCCGGGACTCCACGGTCAGCCGATCGGCCGCCACTCCCGCGTCGGCCAGGATCTGCCGTGCCACCGGCTCGGCCAGCCCCCGCACATCCGGCATGGCGGTCGACGCCGTGTCGAGGAACGAGCTGTCGTCCCCGCTCGCGGCGGCGACCGTGTCCACCGGCCGGGTGGATTCGAAGTGCCGATGCGCCCACCAGCCCGTCGCGGTGCCGCCGCCGAACAGGCCGAGGATGATCAGCGCCCAGGCTGCCGACTTCGCGCCGATGCGGCGGGACGGCTTCTTCGCCGTCGGCGGCGGGAAGGAGTCCTGCGGAGGGAAGGAGCCCTGCGGCAGGACCGGCGACTGCCCGGCGAACGACTGCCCCGGCTGCGCGGTGACTTGTCGCGGCCCCCCGTTGTTCGGCCCGTGCCCGTGCGGAGGTAGCGGGCCTCCCGTCGAATCCTGGTCCACTCCGGTCCTCTCGCAGTCGTGTCCGTGCCGGCCGAAGGCGGTCGGACCGGACCGATCGCGGCTCGGCCGGCCCGACCGTAGCCAGACGCTGCCACGACAGCGGGCCCGCCACAATCGGTCGAATGACCGACAGCGGCGGGCCCGTGGCGTGATTCGCCCGGCGGTTTCCCGTGGGCGGAATCCCTCAGCGGTCCAGGCGGAGGGTGAAGAAGTACGGCCGGGTGAGGCCGCGCTGGTCCATGGCCCCGAGCAGAGTGTGCTCGTCGACGCGGCGGAAGACGTCGATGATTGGCAGGTGGTCGTAGACCATGGCGGCGCTGACCCGGCCGCGGTACTCGACCGCGCGCAGGCGGGCGCGAGGGCGCTCGGTGCGCAGGCCGTAGGCGAGCACGGGCAGGGCCTGCCTGCCTCGGGCGACCAGCCCGTGCGGCACCTTGTCGACCAGGCCGAGCGGCACCCGGCGCGGGTCGACGGAGAAGATGCCGTGCCCGGGGGCCGAGAACAGCAGCGGGTGCACCTCCTCCGGGCTGTCGAACTGCTTGCCGTACCAGCCGGAGGCGGCCAGCAGGCCGTCCATGGGATGCCCAGTGGCGATCTCCCCGCCGCGCCAGCGGCCGCGGGTGATGTCGGCGACCGCGACCGCGGGCAGGTTGTCGAAGAAGGCGGCGGTCTCCTCGTAGGTGCCGCCGTGCCGTTCCAGGGCCGCCAGGGTGGCGACGGCCTCGTCCTCGGGGATCACGGTCTGCCTGCCTGCTGTCGGAACGGGTTCTGGCATGGCTGGTCGCTCCTCGACTGGGTCGAATGCGGATCGGTCGGTGACATGTTCGATCAGCCGCGCGGTTCGGCGGCCGGTTCGGACGCCGTGGCCGGGGTCTTGATCTCCACGATCGGCAGGCGCAGCGCGGCCGGGGCATCCGCGGGCACCACCGGATTGCGCGGCGGGATCGGCGCCAGCCTGCGGTAGGGCTCGCCCAGCCCGGGCCGCTGGTCCGGCTCGCCCTTGTTCGGCCACAACGCGATGGCGCGCTCGGACTGGGCGGTGATGGTCAGCGAGGGGTTCACGCCGAGGTTCGCCGAGATGGTCGAGCCGTCGACGATGTGCAGGCCCTCGTAGCCGTACATCCGCTGGTACGGGTCGACCACGCCGGTCTCCGGCGAATCGCCGATCACGCAACCACCGATGAAGTGGCCGGTCATCGGGATGTCGAAGATGGCGCTGCTCGGCGCGCCCGCGATGCCGTCGATCTTGTCGGCCACCCGGTGGCCGACCTCGTGCGCCACCGGAATCCAGGTCGGATTCGGCTCGCCCACACCCTGTCTGGTGGTCATCTTGCGGCCGAACAGACCGCGCTTGGTGTAGGTGGTGATGGAGTTGTCCAGCGACTGCATCACCAGCAGGCCGATCATCTGCTCCGACCAGCCGCGCGGGTTGTGCAGGTGCAGCGCGTCGCGCAGGCCGATCTTGCGCATGGTGCTCGCCCACACCCGGATGTTGCCGCGCTTGCTGTCCGGGTCGAACATGGCGGTGCCCATCAGGGCGATCAGGTTGCTGCCCTTGCCGTAGCGCACCGGCTCGATGTGGGTGTCGTGATCGGGATGGATCGAGGAGGTGATCGCGACGCCCTTGGTGAAATCGTTGTCCTTGTTGCGGCTGCGGATCGACAGCAGCTCCTCGGAGTTGGTGCGCGAGAGTTCACCGAGGCGCGGGGAGATCTTCGGCAGCGAACCGCGGTCGCGCAGCTTGTGCAGCAGCTTCTGGGTGCCGAGCGCGGCCGCGGAGAAGATCACCTGCTCGGCGGTGAAGGTGCGCTTGGCCTTGCGGACCCAGCGGCCGGTGCGCACGGTGGTGATCTCGTAGCCGCCGCCGGAGCGCGGACGCACGTCGGTCACGGTGGTCAGCGGGTGCACCACCGCGCCTGCCTTCTCGGCCAGGTACAGGTAGTTCTTGACCAGGGTGTTCTTGGCGTTGTGCCGACAGCCGACCATGCACTCGCCGCAGTGCGTGCAGGTCGCGCGCTCGGGGCCGACACCGCCGAAGAACGGGTCGGGCACCGGCTGGCCGGGCTTGGCGTCCTTGCCGCCGAAGATGACGCCGACCTGGGTGGGACCGTAGGTGTCGGAGATGCCCATGTCCTCGGCCACCGCGGCGATCACCCGGTCCGACGGGGTGGTCGCCGGGTTCTTCGTCACGCCGAGCATCCGCTTGGCCTGGTCGTAGTGCGGCGCCAGTTCCGCTTTCCAGTCGGTGATGTGCGCCCACTGGCGGTCCTGGTAGAAGCGGTCCGGCGGCTCGTAGAGGGTGTTGGCGTACACCAGCGAGCCGCCGCCGACGCCCGCGCTCGCCATGATGAAGGTGTCCTTCAGCAGGGTCAGGCGCTGGATGCCGAAACAGCCGAGGGCGGGTGCCCACAGGTACTTCTTGGCCTGCCAGTTGGTGGTGGCGAACTCGTCGTCGGCGAAGCGCCTGCCCGCCTCCAGCACACCGACCTTGTAGCCCTTCTCGGTGAGACGCAGCGCGGAGACACTGCCGCCGAAGCCGGAGCCGACGATCACCACGTCGTAATCGAACGTCATGTACTTCACCAATCTCGTCTCAGGAGACGCGCTCTAGCACGTAGTCCGAGGCATCGAACTTGCGTGTCTGCCAACGGTAACTGCTGACCGTGCCCGGCCAGTTGTTGGTGATGCGTCCGGCGGCGTTGCGGTACCAGCTCGAGCAGAAGTTCCAGGGGGTCTTGGCCATGCGCTTCTGCAGGCGCTCGTCGAAGGCGTCCTCGACGTCCTGGCGCACCTGGAGCACATGTCCGGGGTTCTCGGCCAGCTTCTTCAGCGCCTGGCGGATGTAGCGGGCCTGCGACTCGATCATGTAGACGATCGAGCCGACACCGAGGTTGGTGTTGGGGCCGTAGAGCATGAACAGGTTCGGGTAGCCGGGCACCGTGATGCCCTTGTAGGCGCGGGCGCCCTCGTCGCCCCAGTCGTCGTGCAGCTTGCGGCCGCCGACGCCGGAGATCTGCATCGGCCACAGGAACTCGGTGCCCTTGAAGCCGGTGCCGTAGACGATGGCGTTGACCTCGTGCAGCACGCCGTCGGCGGTGCGCACGCCCTCGGGGGTGATCTCGGTGATCGCGGTGGTCTCCACGGTCACGTTGTCGGCGCCGAGCGCGGGCAGGTACTCGTTGGAGAACAGCGCGCGCTTGCAGCCCGCCGGATAGTCGGGGGTCAGCTTGGCCCGCAGTTCGGGGTCGGGGACCTGCTTGGCCAGGTGGCGGTGGCCGATCCAGGTGACCAGCTTCTGGATGGCGGGCACGTCCACGATGCCCAGCGCCAGGAACTCGCAGAACGCCCAGAACGCGAAGCGCTCGGTCAGGCGGGTGATCGGCACCTTCGCGAACATCAGCTTCTGCCACTCGGCGAAGGTGCGCTCCGGCTTGGGCATGATCCAGGCCGCCGAACGCTGGAACAGCGTCAGGTGCTCGGTGCTCGGGGCGATCGCGGGCACGAACTGCACGGCGCTGGCGCCGGTGCCGATCACCGCGACGCGCTTGCCGGTCAGATCGGCGCTGTGGTCCCACTCGGCGGAGTGGAAGGCCACGCCCTTGAAGCTCTCCACGCCGGGGATGTTCGGCAGCGCGGGCCGCGACAGCTGACCGACCGCGGAGATCAGCACGTCGCAGGTGAGTTCGGTGCCGTCGGCGATGCGCACGGTCCAGCGGCCGGTGGCCTCGTCGTACTCGGCCTCGGTGACCTCGCTGTTGAAGCGGATCTTCGGCAGCAGGCCGTGGTCGCGGGCGACGCCGCGCATGTATTCGAGGATCTCGCCCTGCTGGGAGAAGCGCTGCGGCCAGTCCGCGCGGGGGGCGTAGGAGAAGGAGTACAGCGGCGAAGGAATATCGCAGGCCGCGCCCGGGTAGGTGTTCTCCCGCCACACGCCGCCGACGTCGTCGGAGCGTTCCAGAATGGTGAAGTCGAACATTCCGGCGTTCTGCAGTTCCATCGCCATGCCGAGTCCACCGAACCCGGTGCCGATGATGACGATCGAAGGTGTGCTCATGCACACGACGCTAAAACCTGGACTACTCCGGGTGACAAACACCTGAGGTCAGGAAATCCATAGTTTCGGCCATAATGGTTCGCGTGCACACCATCGAGGAGCCCGAGGTCAGGTCCTGGGATTTCCCGCGCGGAACTGCGGGGGTCGCGGTCATGGCCGAATTCGCGGCCGACCGAGGGGTGAGCGCGGACCTGCTGCTGGCGGGCACGGGCCTGGACGCCACCGCGCTGACCGAGCCGGACCGGCAGATCTCCGCCCGCACCGAGCTGGCCGTGGTGCGCAATCTGCTCGCCGCCTGCAAGGACGAGCCCGGCCTCGGCATGGGGGTCGGCCAGCGCTACCGGGTGAGCACCTTCGGCATCTTCGGCTACGCCTGCGTCACCAGCCCGAACCTGCGAGAGGCGATCTCGCTGGCGCTGCGCTACTACCGGCTCGGCTTCGCCTTCTGCACCCCGATCGTGGAATTCCAGCCCGGCGAGGTGGTGGCCAGGATCGACCACGAGCTCATCCCGGAGGACGTGCGGACCTTCCTGGTCGAGCGCGACGTGGTGGCCATCCACCGGGTGATGAGCGACCTGCTCGGCGAACGCCTCGACCTCTCCCGTGCGGAGTTCGCCTATCCGCGACCCCCGCACGCCGGGCGGCTGGCCGAACTGTTCGGGGTGATGCCGCGCTTCGACGGCGAGCACACCTTGTTCGCGATCGACCCGCAGGTGCTCGACCGCCCGCTGCCGCAGGCCAACCAGCCCACTTGGCAGGTGTGCGTGGCCCAGTGCCACGAGATGATCCGCCGCCGCACCGCCCGCACCGGCATCGCCGCCGAGGTGCGCGAGCGGCTGCTGCCCGGCAGCGGGACCACCGGCGTCGGCAGCCCGCCCACGCTGGAGGCGGTCGCCCGTGACCTGAACATGAGCGCGCGGACCCTGCGCAGGCGGCTGGACGAGGCCGGGACCAGCTACCGGGCCCTGCTCGACGAGGTGCGCCGGGCACTGGCCGAGGAGATGCTGACCGCGGCCCCGCTGTCGATGGACGACATCGCCATCCGGCTCGGATACGCCGAGGCCACGCCGTTCATCCACGCGTTCAAGCGGTGGACCGGCAGTACGCCCGCGGCGTATCGGCGGGCGCACCAGATGCGTTGAGCTGTCAGGTCTGCGATGGGGGCTCGTCCGGGGCGGAGTCCGTCCTGGCAGGCGGCAGTGCCTCCGCCTGCGGCACTGCCTCCGCCTGCGGCACTGTCTCGGACTTCGGGCCGGTGCCGCCCTTCGGCTCCGAGCCGGCGTCCGCCTCGACCGTCGCGCCCTCGGCGACGGCGTCCGGCCCGACCTCGACAGCCGCGTCGATCTGCTCGCCGATGTAGCGCACCACCACGGCGGTGACTGCGGCGACCGGGACGGCGAGGAAGGCGCCGACGATGCCGTAGATCGAGCCGCCGCCGGTGACCGCGAGCAGCACCACCACGGCATGCAACTGCATGCTGCGGCTCTGTAGCACCGGCTGCAGGATGTTCCCCTCGATCTGCTGCACCGCGATGATGATGCCCAGCACGATCAGCGCCGTGGTGACGCCGTTGGCGACCAGCGCGACCAGCACCGCCAGCGCGCCGGCCACGAAGGCGCCGACGATCGGGATGAAACCGCCGAAGAAGGTCAGCACGGCCAGCACCAGCGCCAGCGGGACGCCGAGCACCACCAGGCCGATGCCGATCAGCACCGCGTCGATCATGCTGACCACGGCCTGGGTGCGGATGAACCCGCCGAGGGTCGCCCAGACGCGCTGGAGCACCTCCTCGAAGTGCCTGCCGGCGCCCGAGCCGGTCACGCTGTGCAGCCAGGGCATGAACCGCGGCCCGTCCTTGACGAAGAAGAACGCCAGCACCAGGACGAGGAACAGGGTGACCAGGGCCGAGCCCGCCGTGGTGACGCCGCTGAAGACGCCGGAGGCGATCTGCTCGGCGCTGGACTGCAACCGGTCGACGATGGTGTCGGTGGCCTGGTCGAGCTGTTCGTCGCGGATGTTCAGCGGCGGGCCGCGCAACCAGTCGCGCACCTTGTTGACGCCCTCGCCCGCCTTGTCGGCGAGTTCGGGGGCCTGCGCCACCACCGAGGGCACGATCAGCGCGATGATGCCCGCCACCACGCCGATGAACAGCAGCACCGACAGCGTCGCCGCCAGCGCGGGCCGCACCCCGTGCGCGGTGAGCCAGCGCACCGGCGGCCACAGCACGGTGGCCACCACCAGGGCCAGCGCCACCGGCAGCACGACCACCCACAGCACGCCGAGCAGCCGCCACAGCACCCAGAGGGCGGCCACGATCGCGATCAGGCAGACCGACCACTTGGCGAGCCAGAACAGCCCGTGCCCGATGACGGCGCCGCGATCGAGCGGCTTGTGCTTTCCGGCTTCCCCCACGCGTGCGCCGAATACCGTGGGCTTGTCGTCCTCGCTCACCGGCCAAGTCTTACACGAGCCGCACCGCTCGGGGGCGGACCCGCGCGGCCGTATTCCTCACGTCCCGCCCCGGGATTGCCCGGCGCCGCACCGGGTAATGCGGCCGCAAACCGACCGAGGGGCGGCCCGAGCCGGACCGCCGTGGAAGGGGTGCGTATGGCGCGGCCACAGGCGCTGGCACTGGTGTGCACATTGAAGAAGTCGTCGAAGACCTCCGAGGGCAACCCGTCCAGTTCGGAGCTGATGGCGCGACAGGTGCTCGAGCAACTCGGCGGGCACGACGTCGGCGGCGACATCGTGCGCGTGGTCGACTACGACATCCGTCCCGGCGTGACCGTCGACGAGGGCGACGGCGACCAGTGGCCGCGACTGCGCGAACGCATCGCCGCCGCCGACATCCTGCTGATCGCCACACCCACCTGGGTCGGCCACATGTCCTCGGTGGCGCAGCGGGTGCTCGAACGCCTCGACGCCGAACTGTCCGAGACCGACGAGCAGGGCAGGCCCGCCATGGTCGGCAAGATCGGCCTGGCCGCGGTGGTCGGCAACGAGGACGGCGCCCACAAGATCGTCGCCGATCTGTTCCAGGCGCTCGACGACATCGGGTTCACCATCCCGGCACAGGGCTGCACCTACTGGAACGGCAACGCCATGCAGGGCACCGACTACGCCGACCTCGACAGCACGCCCGAGGAGGTGGCCACCGCGACCGCGGCCATGGCCCGCAACGCCGCCCACCTCGCCCGGCTGCTGCGCGAGCACCCCTATCCGCCGTACGAGTGACCCGCCGCCCGCCGGACGCATGATCGGTCCGCGGTGGGGTACCGCCACCACACGACCCGAGGAGGTTTGCGATGCCGAAGGAATGGACCGACAAACAGGAACGACAGTACGAGCACATCAAGGACTCCGCGAAGGACCGCGGCGCGAGCACGAAACGCGCGAAAGAGGTCGCGGCGCGCACGGTCAACAAGAATCGCGCGCAGGCGGGACAGACCAGGACGGCCAGCCGGTCCACCGTGGAGGACAAGTCGCCCCAGCAGCGCGGCGGCCGGCGGTCGGGCACCAACCGGCCGAAGGGGCCGACCCGCGACCAGCTCTACAACGACGCCAAGCGCCGCAACATCGAGGGCCGCTCGAAGATGACCAAGAAGGAACTCGCCCACGCGCTCGGCCGCGACTGAGCCGCGTCGGGACGAACGAGCCGAGCCGCCGCCGCCCCCCGGGGAGGCGGGGGGGGGGGGGGGCGGGCGGGGGGGCGGGGCGGGG
>NZ_JARWRU010000162.1 GCF_029867845.1 Nocardia farcinica
CTCCTACACTGTGCTGGCGGTGGCGATCGCGCCGCACCCGGACGAGAGCAATCCCGCCCTCGACGGCAAGGTCGTGGCCCGCCGCAAGCTGCGCCGGGTCCAGGCCGCGCTGGCCGACCGCTGCGGTGAGCGGGCGTTGTCGCTGCTCAGCGTCGACGGCGGCACGGTCCTGGTCCCGGCCGACGCGATGGCCGACGAGGAACTCGACGCGCTGGCGGCGGCGCTGGCCGCGGCGGCCCACACCGGTGTGACCGCCACCGTGGTGCGCGCCGAGACCGCGCGCATCCCCGCCGCCGCCGAGCAGGCGCACGAACTGCTGGACATGGTTCAGCGACTGGAAGCGGTCCCCGGGCTGTACCGGTTCGACGAACTGGCCCTCGAATACCAGCTCACCCGTCCGGGACCGGGCCGGGAATTCCTCGGCGCGCTGCTCGAGCCGCTCGACGACCATCCCGAGCTGCTGGAGACCCTGCGCATCCACATCGCCAACAATCTGAACCGCAGGCGCACCTCCCGGCTGCTGCACGTGCACACCAACACCGTGGACTACCGGCTCAAGCGCATCGCCCAGCTGACCGGCTTCGACCCCACCCAACCGTCGGGCCTGTGGTATCTGCGCTCGGCCCTGGTCGCCCTGACCTACCGCGCCGGCTGAGCTGCCGCGCCGGCTCAGCGCCGGTCCCGCGGTTCTCCCGCCGGGCGAAAACGCTCCAGGGGTGAAATACTGCTGTGGGGGCGCATTTCCATCAGGACTCCGGCAAGGGGATCAATTCCACCTGACCGCCCGAGTCGTCACCCGGTCCGTCGGATCGGCCGTTGATCGCGGTGTAGCCGCCGGAGTGAGCCACCACCCATTGTCCGCAGACGCAGCGCAGATATCGGACCGTGCCGTGGGTCGACACGAGCATCGGTGCGGGCCGGCCGCAGGACGGGCACGGGTTGGACATGGGCTGAGCGTGGGGAATCTGGAGGTCTGATGCAATCACCGGTGCGGCGTGGCGCGCGCGAAGCGGTGGATCGTGGCCGGGGCGAGGTGAGAGCCGAGGCGGCTACGGCGCACAATAGGATCGCATTTTCACCGGACCGAGGAGGGCACGTAGTGGCACGCAAGGTGGTCGTGACGATCGTCGATGACTACGACGGCGAATCGCAGGCCGCGGAGACGGTTTCCTTCGCACTCGACGGGGTGGGATACGAGATCGATCTCTCCGAGACCAACGCCGCGGCGTTGCGGAAGGTGTTCGAGCAGTGGACCCCGTACGCGCGCCGGGTCGGCAAGTCGTCGGGCCGCAGCCGCAGCGTCAAGCAGCAGCGCGAGCGCGGTGACCAGGAGCAGGCGTCCGCGATCCGGGAGTGGGCCCGCCACACCGGCTACGCGGTGCCGAGCCGCGGCCGGGTGTCCGCCGACGTGGTGGCCGCCTACAAGGCCGCCCACAACGGTCAGGACTGACGCGCCGCGGGGTGCGCGCACACCTGTCCGGCGATCTGTGCCGCAGCGGTTCTGCCCTCCCGGACCGGTAGCAGCGGCGTGACGTGCAGCCCGCCGTCGACGACGGTCAGGCCAACCGGGACGCCGGCGGCCGCGGCCCGATCCCGCAGCAGCACGCAGTCGGGATAGGAAAGATCACGCGTGCCCGCGTGCAGGTCGATGCAGGGCAGGCCGGCGAGTTCGCCGAACAGCGGGCTCAGCCGGGGATCGGTGGGATCGTCGCCGCCCGCCCAGGCGCGCCCCACCTCGAGCAGGCCGTCGCGCACCAGCCAGGGATCGTCGATACCGGCCACCTCGGGATTGGCGATGGTCAGGTCGAGCCAGGGTGACAGCAGCACCAGCCGGTCCGGCTGCCGCACGTCCGCGCCCCGGTCGCGCAGCGTCTGCGCCCAGCCCAGTGCCAGCCCGCCGCCCGCCGAATCGCCCATCAGGGTCCACGGTCCCGGCATGTCGGCGGTGTGGCGGTCGAGGACGCCGTCGAGGAACGGATAGGCGTCACGATGGGTCCAGCGCGGTGCCAGGCCGTAGATGGGCACGATCACGCGTGCGCCGCGCTCGGCCAGCCGGGCGACGAAGCGCCAGTGGTGCGCGGTGATCTCGCCGATGTAGGCACCGCCGTGCAGGTAGATCACCGAGCAGTGGGGCGCGCGCCCGCGCGGGTCGACGGTGTAGACGCCGAACCCCCCGCATTCGCCCTCGGTGATGCGATGGCGGCGGCGCAGCCGGGCGGGCGGCGCGGGGGAGGCCTGCTCGGCGATCATGCGCGCGCGAGCCCGCTCCGGGGTGGTCATCCTGCGGCGGGCGGTCGCGCGGAGATAGGCCCCGGCGACCCTGGTTCCGATACTGCTCACCGCACCTTCTCTCGTCGTCCCGCCCGGATTCCGCGCCGTGGCGGCCGGACCGAACACGTTGCCACTTTCCCTCATCGCCGCTGCCCCCGGGGTCGTTTCGCCGTCGGCTTCCGCCCTGTCCCGCGCCGGTGGGCGTGCCGAGATCTTCTGACCGGCCGGGTCGGCTTTGCTGGATGTCTGCTGTAGAACCTGTTTCGGTCCGGCGTTGATCGAACGCCCGCGCCGGATGGAAGAGCTTGGCTCGACAGCTGTTTCGGTCCAGGTCGCCGATTTCCCGCTAAAACTGCCCGTTCTAATCGGACACAACCGCCGGATTCGTTTTCGCACACCATTTCCACTTAGCATGTGATCCGCGTCACGAAGAGTTTGCTGAAAGTTGTCCATTGATGTGCGACGAGGAAGAGAGGCAGTGGTGGGCGCGGAAGGCGCGGTGCACGACGTGCACGTGGTGATCGTCGGGGCGGGTTTCGGTGGCATCGGTATGGGGGTGGCGCTGCGCGACGCCGGGATCGAGGACTTCCTGATCCTTGAGAAGGGCGCGGACGTCGGCGGGGTGTGGCGCGACAACACCTATCCCGGCTGTTCCTGTGACGTGCCGGGGCATCTGTACTCGTTCTCCTTCGCCCCGTACCGCAGCACCCGCAGCCGCTACCCCGGCCAACAGCACATCCTGGCGTATCTGCGCCACACCGCCGCCGACCACGGGCTGGTGCCGAAGCTGCGCCTGCGGACCACGGTGGTCTCGGCCATCTACCGGGAGGAACGCTCGCGCTGGGAACTGCGCACCGCGTGCGGCGACCGCTACGACGCCGAAGTCGTGGTCTTCGCCGTCGGACAGCTGCACCGGCCGCACGTGCCGGAACTGCCCGGCCGGGAACTGTTCGCCTGCCCGGCCTTCCACACCGCCCGCTGGGACCACCGGGTCGATCCGGCGGGCAAGCGCATCGCCGTCATCGGCACGGGATCCAGTGCGGCACAGCTGGTTCCGCAACTGGCGGGCACCGCGGCGAGCGTGACCATCTATCAGCGCACGCCGAACTGGCTGCTGCCCAAACCGGATCCGATGTTCGGCCGGATCAGCCGGCTGCTGCTGCACCTGCCCGGCGCGCATCGCGTCTACCGCGCCCTCGTCGAGCGGCTGGCCGATCTCACCCTGGCCCCGGTCATGCGCCGCGGCTGGTCGGCGCGGCCGGTCGGCTGGCTGGCGCGCGCCCACCTGCGCCGCCGGGTCGCCGACCCGGACCTGCGCGCCAAGCTGACCCCGCAACACCCGATCGGCGCCAAGCGCATCCTGTTCGACAGTGCCTACTACCGCGCGCTCACCCGCCCCGACGTCGAACTGGTCACCGCGCCGATCGAACGGCTGACCGCCGACGGAGTGCGCACCGCCGACGGGCAGCACCGCCGCGCCGACGTGCTCGTCTACGCCACCGGCTTCCGCGCCCCGGAATTCCTGATGCCCATCGCGGTGTACGGGCGCGGCGGGCAGGCCCTGCACCAGCGCTGGCGCGACGGCGCGGACGCCTATCTCGGCCTCGCGGTGCCCGGCTTCCCGAACGCCTTCCTCATCGCCGGGCCCAACAGCTTCAACCCGGCGGGCAGCAATCCGGGGATGAAGGAGCACCAGATCGCCTTCATCATCGAGTGTCTGCGCTGGCGGCGCGAGATCGGCGCACCGGCGGTGGAGGTCACCGAGATGGCGATGCGACGCTACCGGCGGTGGCTCGGCGAGGCCATCTCGCACACGGTCTGGCCGACCAGCGCGAGCTGGTACCGGCACCCCAGCGGCCGGGTCACCAATCCCTGGCCCGCCAGTGGGCGCACGTTCGCGCGGATGCTGCGCCGCCCGCCCGCCGAGTCGTTCGCCCGGGTCGACCCGGTGCGCTTCGACGGGCGCGGTGGACGTGGCTACGAGCCGGCCAGGGTCGCGCGGATCCAGTCGGCCCGCTACGCCTCGCACCCGTCGCCGCCGCGGCGGCGAGATCACCGCTCGGCGTAGGTGCCGTCACGAGACGGTCTACCCGAGGGTGTCCGCCGCCGCCCGGACGTCCGGCCGGGATACCGTCGCCGCTCGGCGGGTGACGGCGGCGAAGGGACTCTGCGGTGGCGGCAGGCGCGAGACGGGCGACGGTCGTGTCCCCGGTGGTGGTCGTGCTGGCGAAGGCCGTCGCGACTGGTCTGGTGGCCGGCGTGCTCGCGGCCGGGTTCGTGGTCTCCCAGCGGGTGGTCCCCGCCGAAGCGCCCCGCTGGGCGGCCGAGGCCCAGCGGGCACACGACGGGGACCGGGCGACCGCCTTCCGCTGAGCCCGCCGGTGCTCGTGCCGGGCCCCGCGGGGGCGTCCGGCGCCGCGGCGAATTCCCGGCAACGAGCGAACCGACCGGTGTTATCGTTGTCGCGTCACACCGCCGGACGGCGGGGTGGCTCGCGTGCAGGTGAGCGTGCTGGTCCACCCCGGGGCACCAGCGGCCTCCACGAGAGGCGGTGAAAGACCCGGGCGCACAGCCGTTCACGTCGGCCGCCGGTAACACCGGGGCCGGCCGGCGTCCGGGATACCGGGCGCCGTGGGGGCGCGTTACCGCGGCCCCCCCGGGGCAGTGGATAGGTTCGCCCGGCGGGGCGCGGACCCCCGGACACCCCAATACCC
>NZ_JARWRU010000163.1 GCF_029867845.1 Nocardia farcinica
GGCCCTGCCCGCGCGCCGGTCGGGGGGCACCCTGTCCCCGGCGGGGTGGGTCGCCGGCTACCCCCCGGGCGCCCGGGCCGCCTATGAGGCCGGTGGTGCCGGCGAGTACCACCGCGCCGCCGATCTGGAGGGAGGTCTGCACCAGGCCGGAGGCCAGGCCCTGTTCGTGGTCGGCGATGCCTTCGGTGGCCTGCACCATGACCGAGGAGAAGCCGAGCGCGAAGCCGAGGCCGAGCAGCAGGAAGGCGGGCAGGTAGTCCAGGGCGTAGGTGGGGTCGGCGTTGCCGCCGCGGGCGAGGAACCACAGGTAACCGGCGACGAAGGAGGTCAGGGCGGCGATGATCATCGGAGCGGTGCCGAAGCGGTCGATGAGGTTGCCGGCGATCGGCGAGAGGATGGCGACGATGATGCCCGCGGGCGCCATGGCCAGCGCCATCCGCAGCGGTTCCCAGCCCAGGGTGTTCTGCAGGTAGAGCGAGACGATGGTCTGGAAACTGAGGTAGGAGCCGAAGATGGCCAGGGCGGCGAGGTTGGCCCGCACGATCGAGCGGACCTTGAAGATGCTCAGCCGCACCAGCGGGTGGCTGACGCGATTCTCCACCACGAAGAACGCGCCGAGCAGTCCGACGGCGAGGAGGCCGGTCGCGACGACGGTGGCGGTGAAGCCGGTCTCCGGCGCGGTGACGATGGTGTAGACCGCCGAGAGCATGCCGCCGGTCAGCAGGACGGCGCCGGTGAAATCGATGCCGCCTTCCTCCTTCTCGCTGGTGCGCGGCACCACGAACCAGGCGGTGACGAGCACGATCGCCACGACGGCGACCGGCATGTAGAAGGTGAGCCGCCAGTCGATGCCGGTGAGCAGGCCGGAGACGATGAGCCCGGAGGCGTAGCCGGTGGCGCCGAAGATGGTGAAGATCGACAGGGCGCGGTTGCGGTCGGGGCCTTCCTTGAAGGTGGTGGTGATGATCGAGAGCGCGGCAGGCGCGGTGAAGGCGGCGGCGACGCCCTTCACGATGCGGGTGGCGACGAGCAACAGGCCGTCGTCGACGAGTCCGCCCAGCAGCGAGGCCACGCCGAAGACCACCAGTGCGGTCAGGAAGACCTGCCTGCGGCCGAGCAGGTCGGCAGCGCGTCCGCCCAACAGCAGCAGTCCGCCGTAGCCGAGGATGTAGCCGTTGACGATCCACTGCAGCGCGGAGGTGTCCAAGCCCAGGTCGTGGCCGATGGACGGGAGCGCGACGCCGACCATGGAGACGTCGAGGGCGTCGAGGAACATCGCCAGTCCGGCGGTGAACAGGATGGCCCACAGCCGTGGGCCCCAGGAGTCGGCGTGCGCTTCTGCGGCGCCGGGCTCGGTCGAGTGCGGTTCGGAAAGGGTTGAGACGGAGAGTTTCTCGGGTGCCGTTGTCGGGGTCACCCGAGCAAACTTAGATGCGCATGCATTGAATGTCAACGCATGAGATGTGAAGACATGTAATGCGTGCGCATAAAATGTCTTGACATGCTAGTCTGGGGTCATGTACCACGACACCGACAACGATGTCTGCGCGAAGTGGTCCGACACGCTCCGGCTCTACCACGGCATCTCCGCGGAGCTGGAGAACGTGCTCCAGGCTCGGCACCGGCTCGGGCTCAGCGAATTCGAGCTGTTGCAGATCCTGGCGGGCCGCTGCGGCGGCGAATGCACCGAGAAGGTCAGGATGAAGGACATCGAGGCCGAGATGTACCTGAGTCAGAGCGCGCTCTCCCGCACCGTCACCCGGCTGGAGAAGGCCGGGCTGGTGCAGCGCGCCGCCTGCGAGGCCGATCGTCGCGCCAACTTCCTGCAGCTCACTCCGCCCGGTCGCGAACGGCTGGAGCAGGCAAGGCCCTCGCACCGCGAGGTGTTGCAGAAGCATCTGGGCTGAAACGCGCTGGGGGGGGGGG
>NZ_JARWRU010000164.1 GCF_029867845.1 Nocardia farcinica
GCGGGGCGGGCACGCGGCCGGCGTGCGAGGACACGATGCCGAATCCTCGCTCGCCGGAAACGATTCGGGCCAGCTCCCTGGCTTCGCCGGTGCCGCCCAGGATCAGGACTCTCAGCGGCCGCTGAAGTAGGCGCTGCCGGAGTCGACCAGCGCGGGACCGCCCGCGACCAGCAGACCGATGACCGCGCCGATGGCCGCGCCGGGGATCACGCCGACGACGAAGCCGAACAGGCCGATCAGGCCGCCGATGCCGGCGCCGCCGGCCGCGCCGCGCGCGGCGCGCTGCAGCTCGTCGAAGAACCACTGCTGGGCGCTGATGTCCTGCACCGCGATGACCTCGGCCTGCGGGGTGAGGGTCAGCTTCGTGCCGGACTCGTCCACGGTGGCGGCGATCTGCACGGCGGCGCCGTCGGTGGCCTGCTGCGCGGTCAGCGGGATGCGGGTGACCTCCTCGCCCGCCGCGTTGGTCAGGGTGACCGCCTCGCCGTCCGCGTCGAGGCTCCAGGCGCCACCGGTGACGGTGGTGACGATGGAGCGGCCCGCGTCGGCGATGACCGCCGAGTAGTCGACGCCCTTCTCGGTGCCGTTCGCCGACAGGGTCGCCTCCTCGGAGGCGGCGGGCGGGACGGCCGGATCGGCGTAGCTGGTGCCGGTGGCGACGCCCATGGCGGCGATCGCCATCAGCGCGGTGGCGGCGGTCTTCTTGTAATTCATACGAACTCCCCAATGAGACTCATCGAATACGCTCATCCGATAACGATCGGATCACGGGCATAGACCCTACCGTCGAAGCCCGCCGATTTCCTACCGGGTGCCGTGTGCCGGCTTCACCCATATCCATTGCGCCACCGGCAGATGCGGCCGCCACGCGGTGAATCCGCCGAGCGGTTCGGCGCGATAGATCTGGAATTTCCGCAACTGCCCGCCGTGTTCGGCCGCCGAGCGTACGACCAGCGCTTCGGTCTCCGCGGTCACCGCATTGGCGACCAATCGCCCGCCCGGCCGCAGTCTTCTCCGACACGCTTCGAGTAATCCGTCCTGCGTGAGACCACCGCCGACGAATATCGCGTCGGGCATTCCGCTTTCGGCCGCGAGCGCGGCGAGCGCCTCGCCGCGCACCGCCACCTGCGGAACACCGAGCGCCCGCGCATTCTCGGCTATTCCCGCGCGCCTGCGCTCCAGCCGTTCGAAGGTCACCGCCCGGCAGGACGGGTGCGTGCGGCACCATTCGATGGCGATGCTGCCCGACCCGCCGCCGACGTCCCACAGCAGTTCCCCCGGAGCGGGCGCCCCCGCCGAGAGCGTCAGCGCCCCCCCCACCCCCGTGGTCAGCAGGCCGGCGCCCCCCCAACACACGGCCCGCCGGCCGGGCCTACAGGTGAGACGCCCGGCCGCGGGGCGGGGTCGTATAA
>NZ_JARWRU010000165.1 GCF_029867845.1 Nocardia farcinica
CCACCCCGGTCTCCGGTGAGCAGGCCATCGCCCAGGTCGCGACCGTGTCCTCGCGCGACGAGGAGATCGGCGAGATGGTCGGCAAGGCGCTGACCACCGTCGGCAAGGACGGCGTGGTCACCGTCGAGGAGTCCTCGACGCTACAGACCGAGCTGGTCGTCACCGAGGGCGTGCAGTTCGACAAGGGCTACCTCTCGCCGTACTTCGTCACCGACACCGACGCCCAGCAGGCCGTCTACGAAGACGTGCTGGTGCTGCTGCACCGCGAGAAGATCAGCTCCCTGCCGGACCTGCTCCCGCTGCTGGAGAAGATCGCCGAGGCGGGCAAGCCGGTGCTGATCGTCGCCGAGGACGTCGAGGGCGAGGCGCTGTCGACCCTGGTGGTCAACTCCATCCGCAAGACCCTCAAGGCCGTCGCCGTCAAGGCCCCCTTCTTCGGCGACCGTCGCAAGGCCTTCCTCGACGACCTGGCCGTGGTCACCGCGGGCACCGTGATCAACCCCGACCTGGGCATCACGCTGCGCGAGGCCGGCCTCGAGCACCTCGGCTCCGCGCGCCGCGTGGTGGTCACCAAGGACGAGACCACCATCATCGACGGCGCAGGCACCTCCGAGGACATCGCCGCGCGCGCCGCCCAGCTGCGCCGCGAGATCGAGGCGACCGACTCGGACTGGGATCGCGAGAAGCTCGAGGAGCGCCTGGCCAAGCTGGCGGGCGGCGTCGCGGTCATCAAGGTCGGCGCGGCCACCGAGACCGCGCTCAAGGAGCGCAAGTACCGGGTCGAGGACGCGGTGAGCGCGGCCAAGGCCGCCGTCGACGAGGGCATCGTGCCCGGCGGCGGCACCGCCCTGGTGCAGGCCGCGACCAAGCTGTCCGAGCTGCGCGAGTCGCTGTCCGGCGACGAGGCGGTCGGCGTCGAGGTCGTGCGCAAGGCGCTGGAGGCCCCGCTGTACTGGATCGCCACCAACGCCGGTCTCGACGGCTCGGTCGTGGTCGCCAAGGTCGCCGAGGGCAAGGAGGGCTTCAACGCCGCCACCCTCAGCTACGGTGACCTGCTCACCGACGGCGTCGTCGACCCGGTGAAGGTGACCCGCTCGGCCGTGGTGAACGCCGCGTCCGTGGCGCGCATGGTGCTGACCACCGAGAGCGCCGTGGTGGACAAGCCCGCCGAGGAGGCCGCCGACCACGGCCACCACGGGCACGCCCACTGATCCCTCCGCTTCGGCGTATCGGGTTCCGAACGACAGCGCCCCCGGCATCTCCGGCCGGGGGCGCTGTCGTGTCCCGGCGCTGTCGTGTCCGACGGGGACCCGGACACAGAGCGTCGCGAGCGATCCTCGGGCGGGAGTTCGGACGACCGAGTCGAACCGCGAAGGAGATTCGCGCGGGCCGGAAGCGGCGTCGGCCGGAACGAGGGTCCGGCGGGATCAGTTCTGGGAGGAGGCGGCTTCCGCGGCGACGGCGGCGAGCAGGCGGGCCCGTGATCCGGGCGGGGGAGGAGTGGCGGTGAGTTCGGCCAGAGCGGCCAGAGCGTCCCTGGTTCGCAGGACTTCGGCACGGAATCCCGCCACCGCGGCGGGATTCTCGTCGTCGAGAACGTCGTGCAAGGCGAGCTGGTCTTCGTCGTCGATCGATCCGAGCGCGACGGCGTGCGCGAGATCGATCCGGCTCTCGGTCATCTCACGTCACCCCCAAACTTTTCTTCAGTCGTGTCAAACCATCCCGTATCCGGGACTTCACGGTCGGCAGCCCGACCCCGAGGTGTGCGGCCACCTCGGCGTAGGTGCGCCCACCGTAGTAGGCCAGCGAGATGGCTTCGCGCTGGGTCTCGGTGAGGTCGGCGAGGCCGGCGAGCACGGCGCGCTGCTCGGCCCTTCGCTCGACTTCTTCGACGACCTCGTCGAATTCGTCGTCGCCCGCCCTCGCCCCGTAGGCCGCCTCCCGCAGGGTGTGGGCCTGTTCGGCGCGGACGCGGTCGACCGCGCGCCGGTGGGCGAGGGTCATCAGCCAGGTCATGGCCGAACCGCGGGTCGGGTCGAAATTGGCGGCGGTGCGCCATATCTGGAGGTAGACCTCCTGGGTGGTCTCCTCCGCGTACCCCGGGTCCTGGAGCACCCGCAGCACCAGACCGAACACGCGTGAGCTGGTCCGGTCGTACAGTTCGGCGAAAGCCGTCTGGTCGCCCTGGCCGCACCGGCGCAACAGCGCGGCAAGTTCGAGGCTTTCGGTCACACGTGCCGACACCGCAGACTCCACACCTGGTGGGGTGGCTTCTCTTCGGATCGAGTCGCCCTCTGCGGCCGACGGCCGCGTCGTCACAACGCTCCATTCTGTGTCATCGGTCACTACGGTAGCGCGCACGCATCGCCCGTGCACCCATTGGGTGCCGGAAACCGTCAGTGGCTCAGCAAATCTGCGGCCGGGTGGGTGGCTATGTGCGGGCAACTCGCGACACGCCGCGCGGGTTACGCGCGGGCGGCCCCGGGGACGCCCATAGTTGTAGGAAAATGTCCCGCCGTCGTGGGAAGACCGTCGTGGCGAGAACTGTCGTTCGGAAACCGTGGTGGCCGGGCCGTGATCCGCACTCGTGCGCCGGGGACTGGGACGCCTCGGCGGCGCGGACACGGGACCCGACCCGGCACCTGGTCGGTTTCCGCAAGGCATTCGGCACGGGGGCTGTGGGCGGATGGGTCGCGTTCGGCTCAGACGGCCACGCGGCGGCGATTGCGCCGAGCGTACAGTTCGCGTTCGGTTTCGGACATCCCACCCCAGATGCCGTAGGGCTCACTGACCTTGAGCGCGTGGGCGCGGCACTGCATCAGCACCGGGCAGGCTCGGCAGATCTCCTTGGCGCGCATCTCGCGCGCGGTGCGGGCACGGCCGCGTTCGCCGTCGGGGTGGAAGAAGACCGCCGAGTCCACACCGCGGCAGGAACCGCGCATCTGCCAGTCCCAGACGTCGGCGTTCGGTCCGGGGAGGTGGGTCGGCATGGGCATGGTGAACTCCTTGTGATGCGAGCTCGTCAGCGTCGTCGAGCAGGTGGTGTCTGCACAGTCATCGGGTACGGCCCGATCGGCCGTGGCCGCGGGGTCTCGCCGGGCGGAAGTCGCTGCAATTTCGCGCGGCGGCCGCCGTGGCGATGAGCTACGTTAGGGCCAGCCGCGAAATTCCGTCAATAGTTCGGCGCACCGTCTTTCTGAATCCCGGAAGGCGAAAATTAACCTTTCTCCTGTTTACATTCATGCTTCAGTCCGGTAGTACTAGACGGTTGCGCGACGGAACGCCAAGATGCGATCGCAACGTTCGTTCGCGTATAACAGCAGGTAGATGACGGTTTTTAGCCCTGCTCATGAGTTCGGTCGGCTCAAGTTCACTCCGGCGGTCCCGGTGTGCCGGGGTCTCGAAACCGGGTTGCGCGGTATGTTTCCAGATGGCGCGAGCGGGACGCTCAGGTAAATTGCGGGAAACGGATGTGAATTCGCGCATGAGTTCGTGACGCGGGTCGCTCGGGAGTTTTACCCGATAGAAACATGGGCACCGAGTCGAAATGCTGGGTGTTTGCCGTATGCCCCCGGCGGCGGTGGTAGCCGCCGGTTTCCGATGTGCTCCGGGTTACGCTCCGGCCCGTGTTCGTACCAGTCCCGTTAGCGGATACTCGATTCGAAGTCCTCGCCGACGCTGCTTTCGGCAGTTGTCCCGCGTCGGCCGCTGCTGCCGGGTTGCCGGCCCCGCACGACCCTCTCGCGACCTGGCTTCGCGCCGTCGCGTACGGCGCCGCGGGGCGATACGCGGCCGCTCGGGCGGAGTTGACGCCGCTGCTGCGCGGCGCCGCCGATCCGGTGCTCGGGTCACTGGCCGCGAGTACGAAGGGCTCGTTGTCGCGTCAGTTGGGTTGGCACGCGGCGGCTTCGGAGTGGGACGGCCGGGCCGCCGCCCTCGTGCTGCCCGGGCGCGCGCCGGGCGGGGCGGCGGGGGACTCGGCCGGCACCTCGGCCGGGCCGGATCGGATCGACGCGGCCTGCGACGCCATGACCGGTCTGGCGGCCGACGCGCTCGGGGTGGGCAGGCTCGATCTGGCGCGCAGGCTGCTCGGCCGCACCCGCGCGCTGCTCGGCGACGACGAGTCCGCCAGGGTGCGCGCCAGGATCCGGCTGTGCTGGGTGTCGGCGGAGACCGCACTGGCCGCGGGCGACGCCGCCGAGGCCCTCCCGCACGCCGAGGCCGGGTTGCGACTGGCCGAGGCGGCGCCCTCGGTGCGGCACCGGGTGAAGTCGACGCTGCTGGTGGCCGCGGCGGCCGCGGCGTCGGGCGATCGGGAGCGGGCCGCCGCGCTGGCCGAGACGGTGGCCGCGAGCGCGGACGAGCACGGTCTGCTGCCGCTGGGCTGGGCCACCGCCATGCTGTCCGCCGGGGTCGCCGCCACGCAGGCGCAACGGAGTTCGGCGGCGGCGCGCGCGCGTTCGTACGAACAGATGATCTTGCAGCGCGGCGGACGCTTCCGACCGGCCGGGACGTGCTGAAAGTCACTTCCCCGGGGCCTGAGGTTGTAGCGACAACCGACCACGGTGGCCGGGGTGACGCCCGGTATCGCTATTGTTGTCTCGTTCCGCCGGTTCGGCGGAAGCACCGTCTCACTCGCAGACCGTGCCACTCGTAACGCCGGGAATATCTCTGACGATGACGCAAACGGGCGAAGAGTTGGACCTCGCCGTCGCTGCCGCTGCGCAGGGCGACAGGACAGCTCTAGCTCGGGTACTGGAGTTGGTCCGTCCGCTCGTCGTCCGTTACTGCCGCGCGCGTATCGGCGCGGCAGAACGTGGCCAGCTCTCCGCGGACGACGTCGCGCAGGAGGTATGTCTGGCTGTGATGACAGCCCTGCCCAGGTATCAGGACCAGGGCAGGCCCTTCATGGCCTTCGTATACGGAATCGCTTCGCACAAGGTCGCCGACGCCCATCGCAACGCCGCCCGTAACAAGGCGGAAGCAATGGCCGAAGTACCAGATGTCATATCCACCGACCAAGGCCCGGAGCAGCGAGCTCTCGAATCGGAGACGAGCAGGCAGATGAACCGCCTGCTCGCCACCCTGCCCGACAAGCATCGAGAGATCCTGATCATGCGCCTGGTCATGGGTTTGTCAGCGGAGGAAACCGCAGCCGCCGTGGGCAGTACGGCGGGGGCGATTCGGGTTGCCCAGCACAGGGCACTCGCAAAACTGAAGGCACAAGTGGCGAGGGCAGGTGAAATGTATGGCTAGGGATGGCGAGCGCGGTCGGGGCGACTGGAAGGCGCGACGCGGATCGCGGAACAGCGGTCCCTACGCCGGGGATGCCGGTGATGCCGGACCGGTGGACATCGCGGCGGTTCGTCGCGACGACGCGCTGATCGACGCCATCGTCAGCGGTGGTCCGGTGCAGACCGACAGCACGGAGGAGTTCCAGCTCGCGACATTGCTCGCGGCCTGGCGGGCCGAGCTGATCGAGCCATCGATGCCGCAGGCCCCCGACCTGGACGCGGTGGTGGCCGCGGTCAACCAGGAGATCGGGGCGCGGAAGGTCAGGGTCGGCGCCCAGTCGCGTGGGAAGCTGCGGCTGCTGTACCCCATCACGGGAGCGGCCGCCGCTCTCGCGCTGATCGTCGGCGGCACCACCGCCTTCTCCTACAGCGCGGAGCCGGGCGATCCGTTGTGGCGGGTCAAGGAGGTCGTGTTCAGCGAACAGGCCCAGACCACGGTGGTGCAGCGCGCCGACAGCGAGCTGTCCCAGGCGGAGCAGGCGCTGGCCCAGGGCGATGTCGGTCAGGCCGCGGCGCTGCTGGAACGGGCTCAGGGCAATGTCGACCAGGTCAGCGACGGCTCCAAGAAGCGGGAGCTGGAGCAGGCCTGGCAGCAGCTGCTCGACCAGCTGCGCGACAAGTCTCCCGAGCTGGCTACCAAGCTGGAGGAGACGGTGCAGCCGTCGCCCCGGCCCGGCGAGCCGAGCGGTCCGAGCACTCCCGGCAAGCCGGGGAGCACGGTGCTCGTCGACCCGACCACCGGTCAGACGATCACCATGCTGCCGCCGAACCAGGACCCCACCGGTCCGGCGGATCCGACGCAGATGGGCGAGCCCTCCGACGGCCAGGACCCGAGTACCGATCCGGCGGACCCGTCGACCCTGCCCACCGACGAGCCGCCGGTCACCGGCGGCCAGCCGACCACCCAGGTCCCGCCGGTGACCCAGAACCCGCCTACCACCGTGCCGAGCAACGGTGGCGGTCTCCCGACCGAGATCATCCCGACCCTGCCGTCCGGCATCCAGCTGCCGACGGAGATCCCGACCGAGCTGCTTCCGCCGCCGGCGACACCGCCGGAACCGAGCAACTGACCCCGAACCCACGGGGGGCGGCGCCCCCGGCCCCGGGGGGGGGGGGGGGGGGGGGGGGGGGGGGGGGGGGCGGGGGGGGGGGGGGGGGGGGGGGGGGCGGGGGGGCCCCCCCCCCCCGCGGGGGGGCCGGGGGGGGGGGGGGGGGGG
>NZ_JARWRU010000166.1 GCF_029867845.1 Nocardia farcinica
CTGCTCCACAATGGAGGGGTAACTCTCCATGAGGAAGTAGGCACTTCGAAGTGCGTACCCCACCGCCGGGTGCGAAAGGACGACCATGACCACCATGACCGCGGCCCAGAAACGCGCCGAGCAGCGCACCGCCTACGACGCGTTCTTCTCCGACTGCCCCAGCAGACAACTGCTCGACCGGCTCTCCAGCAAATGGGTGGCGCTGATCTTGGCCGCGCTCGGCAGCGACGGCCCGCACGAACCGGGCGAACCCGCGGGCGAGCCGCGCGCCATGCGCTATTCGGAGCTGGCGAACCGGCTGGCGGGCGTCAGCCAGAAAATGCTCACCCAGACCCTGCGCGCGCTGGAACGCGACGGGATGCTCACCCGCACCGTCACCCCCACCGTGCCGGTCACCGTCACCTACGAACTCACCGACCTGGGGCTGTCGCTGCACCAGGTGATGCGCGGCATCAAGCTGTGGGCCGAGGAGCACATGGACGAGGTGCGGGCCAACCGCGAGCGCTACGACACGGCCGTCTCGTCCTGATCCGCCCGGAGCCGCTCACCCGGCGTCGAGGACGAACCGCTTGCCCGGATCGACCATCTTGCGCACCGTCGCGCCCTTCGCGTAGACGCCGAGCGCGGTCATGTTCCAGTTCCGCGGACCGCGCACGAGCATGGCCATGAAAACGCCCGTGGTCGGCTCGCCCTTCGACAGCTCGAAACGCACCAGCTCCTGACCGGTGTGGTCGTCGACCAGCCGGCAGTGCGCGCGGCCGACCTGATCGAACTTGTGGCCCGCGAAGGAGTTCACGGTGAAAACCAGGGCGTGCACCTCGGCCGGGAGCGCGCCGAGGTCGATGGTGATGACCTCGTCGTCGCCCTTGCCGTGGCCGGTCAGGTTGTCGCCGGAGTGACGGATCGCCCCGTCGTAGGCCTGCTGCTTCATGAACCAGACATTGACCAGCTTCTTGGCCCTGCGGTCGTAGGCGATCACCGAGGCGTCCAGGTCGATATTGCGCCCCACCGTCGCCGGATCCCAGCCGAGCCCCATGCGAACCCTGGTCAGCGGCGGAGCACCGGCCTTGGTGAGCGACACGGTCTCGTTCTTGCGCAGGGCGACCCGGCCTTTGTCCAGACTCACGGTCGGGCGACCGAAGACCGGCGGGCTCGCCGGGGCCTGCGCGGCCGGCGGCGGGAAGCCACTCCCCCCGGCCTGCCCGGGAACAGGCGGAACGGGCGGCGCCGCGGGGGCCGGGGTGGCGGGTGGCGCGAACCCGGGTGCGGCCGCGGGGGCAGCGGGTGGGGCGAATCCAGGGGCGGGCGGCTCGTCGTCGACGCTGATGCCGAAGTCGGTGGCGATCCCCGCGAGACCGTTCGCGTATCCCTGACCGACCGCGCGCACCTTCCACGCCCCCAGCCGCCGGTACAGCTCGACGGCGATCAGCGCGGTCTCGGCGCCCAGCCCGGTGGGGGTGAACGCGGCCAGTTCGGCGCCGGTCGTGTTGTCGCTCACCGTGATCCGCAGCGCCCCGGCCTGCCCCCAGTTCGCCGGACCGCTCCCGTCCAGGCTGGCGGTGACGACGACCTTCTCGATGTCGGCGGGCACCGAGGCGGGCACGATGCGCACCGCGTTCGGCGGAAGCACGTCCACACCGGGCGCGGAAGGCTGGTTGTAGAACACGAAATCGGCGTCCGAGCGCACCTTGCCCGATTCGGTCAGCAGCAGCGCGGCCACGTCGACCGGGGTCGAGGCGGCCACCGCCACCCGGACCTCCCCCGCCCCGACCGGAGCATTCGCGCCCTTCACCAGTTCCATGCCCTCACCCTTTCGCTCCGAGATCGCCCGCCGGTGGACAGTCCCCGCACCGGCGTCGCGTGCTCTCACCGTAGAGGGCGGATCACGATCTCGGCGACCTTCCTCGCGCGCCCGTCGATCACGCCGACCCCGCGGCGACCTCGGACGAGGCGGCGACCTCGTTCGACTCCGAATCGCCACGGATCGACCCCGACGCTGTGCCACACTCGGCACGAGCGGCACGGCCTGCCACGGCGACGAGGCGGCCCCGCCACCGGACCCGAGTCGTCACCGACAGAGCACGAGCGTTCACCGCCCTTCGGAGTATTGGCGACACAGGACGGGTAATGTATCAATCGTCTGTCGCCGCCGACCGGCCGCGAGCACCCGATCCACGAGAGGACCAGCCGTGCGCTCCGACCTGATCTCCCGCCGTGACCTGGAGTTCCTGCTCTACGAATGGTTGAAGGCCGAGGAGCTGACCGGGCGCGACCGGTTCGCCGACCACTCGCGGGAGACCTTCGACGGCTTCCTCGACCTCTGCGAAGACCTCGCCACCCGCTACTTCGCCCCGCACAACAAGCGCAACGACGCCGAGGAGCCGACCTTCGACGGTGAGAAGGTCACCATCATCCCCGAGGTCAAGGCGGCCATCGAGGCGTTCGGCAAGGCGAATCTGGTCGGCGCGGGGATGGACGAGACCGTCGGCGGCATGCAGCTGCCCTCGGTGGTGGAGGCGGCCGGGTTCAGCTGGTTCCAGGCCGCGAACGTGGGCACCACCGCCTACCCCTTCCTCACCATCGGCAACGCCAATCTGCTCGCGGCGCACGGCTCGGCCGACCAGGTGGAGCGCTTCGTCAAGCCGATGGTGGAGGGCCGGTTCACCGGCACCATGTGCCTGTCGGAACCGCAGGCGGGCTCTTCGCTGGCCGACATCGTGACCCGCGCCGAGCCCCGCGCGGACGGCACCTACCGGCTCTTCGGCGCCAAGATGTGGATCTCCGGCGGCGAGCACGACCTCACCGAGAACATCGTGCACCTGGTGCTGGCGAAGATCCCCGGCTCGCCCGCGGGCACCAAGGGCATCTCGCTGTTCGTGGTCCCCAAGCACCTGGTCGAGGCCGACGGTTCGCTGGGCGAGCGCAACGACGTCTCCCTGGCCGGGCTCAACCACAAGATGGGCTACCGCGGCACCGTCAACACCGCGCTGAACTTCGGCGAGGGCAGGCACACCCCGGGCGGTGAGCCGGGCGCGGGGGGGGGTATGTTAGGGGGGCCGCATACCCGGCCGGGCGACAATTTGCACAAGATTAACGAGGCCCCCCACCGCGGCGGGCACGGCGCCCCCCCGC
>NZ_JARWRU010000167.1 GCF_029867845.1 Nocardia farcinica
CGCGCGCTGGTGTTCCCGGGGGGCCGCGCGCGCTCCCGGGCGTCCCCCCCAACTTACCACACACCCCCCGCCCCCCCCCCCCCCCCCCCCCCGGGGTCCGGGGGGGGGGCCGCGTGACGGCAGTGTGTATGCGGGTATGGATCAGACCAGGTCGACCAGGGCGATCTTGGCGGCGCCCACGGCCTCGCCGATCGCCGCCTGCACGTCGGCCGGAACCGGCTTGTTGACGCGCAGGATGACGGTCGCGCCGTCCTTGTCGATGTCCTGGCTCAGCTGCGCGGCCAGGATGTCGACGTCGGCCTCGCCCAGCTTGGTGCCGATCTTGCCGAGCGCGCCGGGACGGTCCTCGTAGTTCAGCACGGCCAGGTTCAGGCCCTCGGCGCGCATGTCGTAGTTGCGGCCGTTGATGTTGACGATCTTCTCGACCTGCTGCGGCTCGGTCAGCGTGCCCGCCACGTTCAGGGTGTGACCGTCGCCGAAGACCGCGCGCAGGTCGACCATGCTGCGGTGGTTCGGGCTCTCGGTGGCCGAGGTGACCTCGACGCTGATGCCGCGCTCCTTGGCCAGCGCGGGGGCGTTGACGAAGGTGACCTGGTCCTCGACGTGGTTGGAGAAGATGCCGCGCAGCGCCGACAGCTCCAGAACCGCCACATCCGAGGAGGCCAGCTCGCCGCGGACCTGCACCTCGACGCTGACCGGCAGCTCGTCGGCCAGCGCGCCGAGCAGCACACCCTGCTTGCGCACGATGTCCAGCCAGGGGGCGACCTCGTCGCCGACCGCGCCGCCGGTGACGTTCACCGCGCCGGGCACGAACTCGCCTGCCAGCGCCAGCAGCACCGACTTGGCGACATCGGTGCCCGCGCGGTCCTGCGCCTCGGAGGTGGAGGCGCCCAGGTGCGGGGTCACCACGACCTGCGGCAGGTCGAACAGCGGGCTGTCGGTGCAGGGCTCGGTCTCGAACACGTCGATGCCGGCGGCGCGCACGTGGCCGGAGGTGATGGCGTCGGCCAGCGCCTGCTCGTCGATCAGGCCGCCGCGCGCGGCGTTGACGATGATGACGCCCTTCTTGGTGAGCGCCAGCTTCTCCTTGCTGAGCAGACCCTTGGTCTCCGGGGTCTTGGGCAGGTGCACCGAGATCAGGTCGGCACGCTGCAGCAGCTCGTCCAGGGTGACCAGCTCGATACCGAGCTGGGCGGCGCGAGCCGGGGAGACGTAGGGGTCGTAGGCGATGATCTTGGTCTCGAACGCGGCCAGACGCGCGGCGAACAGCTGGCCGATGCGGCCGAGGCCGACGACGCCGACGGTCTTGCCGTAGATCTCCACGCCGTTGAACTTGCTGCGCTGCCAGGTGTGCTCACGCAGGGTGGCGTCGGCGGCCGGGATCTGGCGGGCCGCGGCCAGCAGCAGGGTGACCGCGTGCTCGGCGGCGGTGTGGATGTTGGAGGTCGGCGCGTTCACGACCATCACGCCGCGCTCGGTGGCCGCGGGCACGTCGACGTTGTCGAGGCCGACGCCGGCGCGCGCGACGATCTTCAGCTTCTTGCCCGCCTCGAGCACCTCGGCGTCGACGGTGGTGGCCGAGCGGACGAGCAGCGCGTCCGCCTCGGGAACCGCGGCCAGCAGGGCCGGCCGGTCGGGGCCGTCGACCCAGCGAACCTCGACACCGTCACCGAGCGCGTCGACGGTCGACTGGGCGAGCTTGTCGGCGATCAGAACTACAGGACGGCCTGCTTGGCTCACAGTGGGTTACTCCTGAAGAAAAGGGGGCGGCTGATTACCGGACCCCAGCTTAGTTGGCACGTTTCGGGACGATGTCGCCACCCGGTGGGCACGCGCCGTCAGTACGCTCGCCCGCCCGGCGCGGAATCCGGCAAACCGGGACACGAAACGGGCCCCGCGCCCGGAATTCCGGTGCGGGGCCCGCTACTTCGGCGAGACGCTCAGCGCGCGGGCGAACTCACTCCGCCGAGCCGAGCAGCGCGCCCAGGCCCTCGAGCACGATGGCCAGGATGTCGAGCACTCCTTCGAGAACAGCACTGCCGGTTTCGATGATGACCGATCCCATGGGAACTCCTCTTGCTCGAACCGGCCGGGTGCGACCGGGTCACGCCCGGGATTCACGGCGCGGCCGTGGCCGCCCCGAGCGGGTGGATGATGTGGGTCGACTTGCAAAAGCCGAGGCTAGCAACGATTCGAATACGCTTCTGCCAGCCAGAACCCGGTGTCGGCAACAATTCGGCAACTCATCCTCCGGCAGCCGCCCATGGGCCGTTGCGCACCCCGAAAACTGCCCCCAGAAGACGCCGAGGCCCCGCACCGCGGGGGTGCGAGGCCTCGAGGAGTCGACGTCCGGCGATCAGCCGCCGAACGAGCCCGTCCACAGGGTGTTGAACAGGCCACGCACGGCGGCGTCCAGGGTGTCGAACAGACCGTTCAGCGCGGCACTACCGGTGTCGATGATAACGGGGATCATGAAAATTCCTTTTCGTCGAAACACATCCAGTCGAACTGGCTGACACAGGGCACATCGGACGCTCTCGCGGACCGGTTACGGAAATTCGGGAAAATGTGACCCTTACTACTCTTCACTCACCCGAGTGAGCCAAATCACCGCACAGATGTTCCAACAGGAACCAAAAACGCGCTCTGACCTGCCGATTCAGCCGGAACAGCGCCGCTCGAAGCCTGCGCTCAGCCCCGACCCAAGGGCTTGCCTTTTCAACCAGCGAAAAGCGGAAGCCCGCATGAACTATGGCTTGAATTACTCTCCGCAATCCACCGATATCATTCCGATATAGGCGCTCACCTGCGAAAGGAGCGGCACCCGGCGGTGGACGCCCCCGCCGGTCGCCCGCCGAAAACAGGAGGAAGACTCGTCCGCTTCCGCCGCACCATCGCCGATATGTCGTCACCCGCCGTCCCCGACTCGATGGTCCCGGAGATCCTCGACGCCGCCGACGCCGAACTGGCGCGCGTCGAAGGCGAGCACCGCGTACGGCTTCTGATCGCCACCGAGAGCGGGAGCAGGGCTCGGGATTGGGGTCACCGTCCCCCGATTCCGACTACGACTGCCGCTTCGTCCACCTGGCGGCCCTGGACAGCTACCTCTCGCCGTGGCTGCCCGCGATGTCATCGAGACCCCGATCACCGGTCTGCTCGACGTCAACGGCTGGGATCCGGCCAAGGCGCTGCGCCTGCTGGTGCGCGGCAACGCCGTGCTCGTCGAGTGGCTGCGCTCGCGTAGTACCCGCCTCGCGCCCGCGAGCCGGCCGCAGCCTTCTTCCACGAGCGCGCGGTGGCACTCAGCCGATGACGCGGACCCCCACCGCCTCCGGGCCGGACTTGCTGTGCCGTAGGTCGAAGGTCACGCGCTGACCTTCGCGCAGCGAACGGAAACCGACCCCGGCGAGTTCGAGGTAGTCGACGAACACGTCGGGTCCACCCCCGTCCTGAGCGATGAAGCCGAAGCCCTTCTCGCTGTCGAACCACAACACAGTGCCCTGCGCCATCTACGTCTCGAACCTTCTGTCGAACGTGCGGAACCGACGCA
>NZ_JARWRU010000168.1 GCF_029867845.1 Nocardia farcinica
GTGAGGGGGACGGCTCGATCCGTCGCGGGGGGGGGGGCCCGGGGGGGGGCGCACCCCCCCGGGCGGGCCCACGGGGCCGCGGGCGGCGATGCGGGTGGCGCGGCCGCGCATCTCCGGCGGCAGCGCGGCCAGCACCTTGAGCTGGGCGGTGGCCAGCACCGTGCCGAGGCCCAGGTCGGCGGCGGCGCCCGGCAGGCCGGTCAACAGCACGGCGTCGGCCTCTTCGGAGGTCAGGCCGGTCACTCTGGTACGGAAGCCGTCGAGCAACCGCACTCCGCCGCCGCGACCCTGTTGGCTGTAGACCGGCACCCCGGCCGCGGAGAGAGCCTCGACGTCGCGGTAGACCGTCCGCACCGAGACCTCGAGTTCGGCGGCCAGCTCCGGCGCACTGATATTCCCCCGGGTCTGCAACAGCAACAGCAGTCTCAGCAGACGACTAGCGCGCACAGGGGCAGAATATCCGCCGAACCTGACAGGAGATGACAGGTTCACCGGGCTGGGTCGTCGCGGTGGGCGGTGGCCACCGGCCCGAAACAGCGACAACCCCTGTCATCGACGGTGATGACAGGGGTTGTCGTGCTCGTTCAGGTGGCTTCGGGAGCGGAGAACCGCTCAGCCTGCGCGCTCGATCGCGGGTGCGACGATCAGAGGTAGGCGCCGCACACCGGCCACGCGCCGGGGCCCTGGCCCGCGAGAACGTTCTCGGCGACGCGGATCTGCTCTTCGCGGCTGGCGTTGCTGGCGTAGCCGGTGCCGCCGTAGGCCTCCCAGGTGCTCTGCGAGAACTGCAGGCCGCCGTAGTAGCCGTTACCGGTGTTGATGGCCCAGTTGCCGCCGCTCTCGCACTGCGCGACAGCGTCCCAGTTGTTCGCCGAGGCGGTGGCCGTGGAGAGACCGAACGGGATGGCGGCGAAGGCGCCGGCAGCGGCGACGAAGGTGGCGACGCGGGTGCTGATCTTTCGGTTCTGCGACATGAGAAGTTTCCTCGCTGCGCCCACCGACTCGGCTGTGTGGCCGGAGTCCCTGTCCCCAGTGGATGTCGGGGTCTCTCGAACCGTGGGACAGGGTCTGTCGGTGTTCGGCGGTTCGAGCGGCGTACCCGTCTCGGTCGATCGGGCCGGGTTCGACCATAACGAACCAATCTCGAACAATCACGTGCCGGTAACGACGCTCATGTCTGAACCATTTATCGAGGGATAACTGTATTACTCCTGCTCGGCGCGCTGAAATCGATTCGATGTTCGAGCGAGTGTTCTGGCGAATTTGTGGCACACATCACGTTTTGCGACCCGATTTTTGTGATCGGGGCAACGGAAAGCCTGTCCGAAATCCCCTGATTCGCCCGGATCGAAGCAGATAGTCGCAGGTAGAAGCGGTTGTTGTGGATCGTCGGCGTGCTCGGGTCCGGGTTTTCGCCCGTCTGCGACCCGGCTGTTCCGCGGCCGTCGGAGGATGCCCCGGGCGGGTGGAAGCGGGGCTGTTCGAATTCCATGAATAGTTGTGTTCGGGAAATTGGGGGCGTCGGTCACGGAGTGGGGGCGCGCCTGGGCAAGCCGGTGTCGGGTCGTGACCCGGCGTGGTCGCCGGATGGATGAATTCCGTCCTCGGAAGGGCGGATTCGCCGTTTGCCGGAATGTGTCGGGAATTGTCGATCTTGAAAATGGATCGACGGGTGTGCGCGATTCCGGCCGCTGCCCGGCCCGTCTCGGAGTGAATCCGACTGAGGCGCACCGGTGTCCGTCGTGGCCGACGACGCGCCCGGCGGAACGTGCGCCCTCGATCGGCGACCGCATCGGTCCGTTGTCCGGCGAGTCCCGTGGAGTCGCGTCACCGTTGTGTCACGATCGCCCGATGGATCTGGTGGCAGCCGAAGCCGCGGAGTCGTCCGCCTCGCCGATCGTCTCCCTGTTCTGGATCGCACTGGCCGCCGCGCCGGCGCCGGTGATCTCCCGGCTGCTGCGCGGTTACGTCCCGGATGTGGTGCTGCTCTTGGTGTTCGGCATCCTCATCGGCCCGCACGCGCTCGCCTGGGCTGGCTCCGGCGGCGGCGTCGAACTCGTCGGCGAACTCGGGCTCGGCATGCTCTTCCTGCTCGCCGGCTACGAGCTCGACCCGCGCCTGCTGCGCGGTCGCTCCGGCGGGCAGGCATGGGCGGTGTGGGTGGTGTGCCTCGCGCTCGCCTTCGCCGCCGTCGCCGCGCTGACCTGGTGGGAGGGGCTGGCCGGGCCGGAGATGACGCGCCCTTCGGTCACCTCGGTGATCGCGGTGGCGATCGCCATGACCTCGACCGCGCTGGGCACCCTGCTCCCCATCGTCAAACAGGACGGGCTGCTCACCCAGCCGCTCGGCCGGGCGGTCCTGGCGCACGGGGCGGTGGGCGAGCTCGGCCCCATCGTGGCCATGTCCGTCCTGCTGACCAGCCGCAGCCTGGTCTCCGCGCTCGTGGTGCTGCTGTTGTTCGTCCTCGCCGCGATGCTCGTCGCGCTGGTCAACCAGCGGGTGCTCGACCGGGTGCCCGGCGCGGCCGGGCTGCTGGAACGCCTGAGCGGCGGCACCACACAACTGCCCGTGCGCGTCGTCTTCCTCCTGCTGCTCATCCTCATGGCCGTGGCCGAGACGTTCGATCTGGACGTGGTGCTCGGCGCGTTCGCGGCGGGGCTGATCCTGCGCACCCTGGTGCCCGCGGGCGCGGACCGGGTCGGCCAGGCGTGGGAGACGATCGGCTTCGGCGTCTTCATCCCGGTCTTCTTCGTGGTGTCGGGGATGGGCATCGACATCGGCGCCGTGGTCGGCAGCCCGCTGCTGTGGCTCGGCTTCGTGCTCACCATCGCCGTGGTGCGCGGCGGTCCGGTCTGGATCGGCGAGCGGTTCGTCGCCCACGGCGCGAACCTCGCGAGCGGTCGGGAGCGGACCCGGCTGGCGCTGTACGCGGCCACCGGCCTGCCGATCATCGTCGCGGTGACCCAGGTGGCGACATCGGCCGATCTGCTCGGCGCGGACGTCGCCTCCACCATGGTCGCCGCGGGTGCCACGACCGTGCTGGTGTTTCCGCTGGTCGCGCGCCTGCTCGGGGGTGGCGGCGAGCGGGAGCCCGCGCTGCGGAGCGGCGCGTCGCGCACCCAGTCATGAATGAGCTTGCATTGTCGTGCATAATCATTTCATGGCTGATTCGGATGCCCCCCTGCGGATTGCTGTCGCCGGAGCGAGCGGATACGCGGGCGGCGAGGTCTTGCGCCTGCTGCTCGCCCATCCACGCTACCGCGCCGGGCGCCTCGAGATCGGGGCGCTTACCGCGGGCTCCAACGCGGGTTCCCCGCTGATCGCCCACCAACCCCATCTGCTGGAACTGGCCGACCGCACCCTCGCGCCCACCACGGTCGAGGAGCTGGCCGGTCACGACGTGGTCTTCCTCGGCCTGCCACACGGCCAGTCCGCCGCGCTCGCCGAGCAGCTGCCCGAATCCACCGTGATCATCGACTGCGGCGCCGACTTCCGGCTGCGCGACGCCGCCGCCTGGACCAAGTACTACGGCTCCGAGCACGCGGGCAGCTGGCCCTACGGCCTGCCCGAGCTGCCCGGCGGGCGCGAGGCGCTGCGCGGTGCCACCAGGATCGCCGTCCCCGGCTGCTACCCGACCGTGTCCAGCCTGGCGCTGGCCCCCGCGGTCGCCGCGGGCATCGTCGAGCCGACCGTCAACGTGGTCGCGGTCAGCGGCACCTCCGGTGCGGGCCGCAAGCTGGACGTGGGCCTGCTCGGCTCGGAGGTCATGGGCTCGGTGCGTGCCTACAACATCGCCGGCGCCCACCGGCACACCCCGGAGATCGCGCAGAACCTCTCGGCGCTCACCGACGGGTCGGTGAAGGTCTCGTTCACCCCGGTGCTGGCGCCGATGCCGCGCGGCATCCTCGCCACCTGCACCGCGCCCACCACCGTCGACGCCGCCGAGGCCCGCGCGGTCTACGAGAAGGCCTACGCCGACGAGCCCTTCGTGCACCTGCTGCCCGCGGGCATGCTCCCGCAGACCGGCGGCGTGCTCGGCTCCAACGCGGTCACCCTGCAGGTCGAGGTCGACACCGACGCCGGACTGCTCGTGGTGATCGGCGCGATCGACAACCTGACCAAAGGCACCGCCGGTGGCGCGGTGCAGTCGATGAATCTGGCCGTCGGCTTCGACGAGACCGAAGGACTTCCCACCGTAGGAGTGGCACCGTGACGACAACCGAGAGCGGCACCGGCAAGCTGGTGCGGACCCAGGGCGTGACCGCCCCGCTCGGCTTCCGGGCGGCGGGCATCGCCGCGGGCATCAAGGCCAGCGGCAAGCCCGACCTGGCGCTGGTCTTCAACGAAGGCCCCGAATACGCCGCCGCGGGCGTGTTCACCAGCAACAAGGTCAAGGCCGCGCCGGTGCTGTGGTCGCAGCAGGTGCTGAAGTCCGGGCGGCTGCGCGCGGTCATCCTCAACAGCGGCGGCGCCAACGCCTGCACCGGCCCCGGCGGCTTCCAGGACACCCACCGCACCGCCGAGGAATTGGCCACGGCGCTGAGCAACTGGGGCACCGAGACCGGCGCGGGCGAGATCGCCGTCTGCTCCACCGGCCTGATCGGCGACCGGCTGCCGATGGACAAGCTCATCCCGGCCGTCACCGAGATCGTGCACGAGATGGGCGGCGGCCTGTCCGGCGGCGCCGAGGCCGCGCGGGCCATCATGACCACCGACACCGTGCCCAAGGAAGCCGCCTTCCACCATCGCGACAAATGGAACGTCGGCGGTATGGCCAAGGGCGCGGGCATGCTGGCGCCCGCGCTGGCCACCATGCTCGTGGTGCTCACCACCGACGCCCTGGTCGAGGCCGACGCGCTGGACTCCGCGCTGCGCAAGGCCACCCGCCTGACCTTCGACCGGCTCGACGTGGACGGCTCCTGCTCCACCAACGACACCGTGCTGCTGCTGGCCAACGGCGCCTCCGGCGTCCGCCCCTCCCAGTAAGAGCTCGACGCCGCCGTCTTCGCCGTCTGTGACGACCTGGCCGCCCAGATGATGGCCGACGCCGAGGGCGTCACCAAGCGGGTCACCGTCACCGTCACCGGCGCCGCCGACGAGGACGAGGCGGTGATCGCCGCCCGCGCCATCGCCCGCGACAGCCTGGTCAAGTGCGCGCTGTTCGGCTCCGACCCCAACTGGGGGCGGGTGCTGGCCGCTGTCGGCATCGCGCCCATCACCCTCGACCCGGACCGGATCTCGGTGTCGTTCAATGGCAATCCGGTGTGCGTCGACAGCGTCGGCGTGCCCGGCGCCCGCGAGGTCGACCTGTCCGGCGAGGACATCGCGGTGCACGTGGAACTGAACGTGGGCGACGGCGAGGCGATGGTGCGCACCACCGACCTGTCCTACGCCTACGTCGAAGAGAACTCGGCCTACAGCTCATGACCGCCGTCGAACACCTCACCGCGCTGGAGCAGGCGCACGTCCTGGCCAACGCGCTGCCCTGGTTGCAGAAGTTCCGCGACAAGATCGTCGTCGTCAAATACGGCGGCAACGCCATGATCGACGAGGAGCTCAAGCGCGCCTTCGCCGCCGACATGGCCTTCCTGCGCACCGTCGGCGTGCACCCGGTGGTGGTGCACGGCGGTGGCCCGCAGATCAGCGCCATGCTGAAGAAACTGGGCATGCAGGGCGAATTCCGCGGCGGATTCCGGGTCACCACACCGGAGGTCATGGACGTGGTGCGGATGGTGCTGTTCGGTCAGGTCGGGCGCGAGTTGGTCGGGCTGATCAACGCCCACGGCCCGTACGCGGTCGGCATCTCCGGCGAGGACGCTCGGCTGTTCACCGCAACCAGGCGCACCGTCCTGGTCGACGGCGAGCCCACCGACATCGGCCTGGTCGGCGACGTCACCGAGGTCGACCCGGACGCGGTGCTCGACCTCATCGACGCCGGCCGCATCCCGGTGGTCTCCACCATCGCCCCCGATGCCGACGGCGTGGTGCACAACATCAACGCCGACACCGCCGCCGCCGCGCTCGCCGAGGGCATCGGCGCGGAGAAGCTGGTCGTGCTCACCGACGTCGAGGGCCTGTACACGAACTGGCCGGACCGCTCCTCGCTGACCAGCGTCATCGACGCCGATGCGCTGGAGCAGCTGTTGCCGAGCCTGGACGAGGGCATGGTCCCCAAAATGGAAGCCTGTCTGCGCGCGGTGCGCGGCGGTGTGCCCAGCGCGCACGTGATCGACGGCCGGGTGGCGCACTCGGTCCTGCTCGAACTGTTCACCGGAGAGGGAATCGGCACGATGGTGACTCCGGGAGGAGAGACGCAATGAACGCTTCACAGTCAGGCTCCGGCGCGAACCAGGGCACCGAGGGGCTGCGGCAGCGCTGGTCGACGGCGCTGATGAACAACTACGGCACCCCGAAGGTCGCGCTGGTGCGCGGTTCCGGCGCGGTGGTCTACGACGCCGACGGCAAGCGCTACCTCGACTTCCTCGGCGGTATCGCGGTCAACAGCCTCGGCCACGGCCACCCGGCCGTGCTGGAGGCGGTCACCCAGCAGCTCGGCACTCTCGGGCACGTGTCGAACCTGTACGTCAGCGAGCCGGTGATCGAACTGGCCGAGCGGCTGCTCGCGCACTTCGGCGACGGTGAGGGCAAGGCCTTCTTCTGCAACTCCGGCACCGAGGCGAACGAGGCGGCGTTCAAGATCTCCCGGCTCACCGGCCGCACCAAGATCGTCGCCTGTGAGGAGGCCTTCCACGGCCGCACCATGGGCGCGCTGGCGCTGACCGGCCAGCCGTCCAAACGGGCGCCCTTCGAGCCGATGCCGCCCGGCGTCGTGCACGTGCCCTACGGCGACGCCGCCGCGCTGGCCGCCGCCGTGGACGACCACACCGCCGCGGTCTTCCTGGAGCCGATCCTCGGTGAGTCCGGCGTGGTGGTCCCCCCGCTGGACTACCTGGCCAAGGCCCGCGAGATCACCTCCCGCCACGGCGCGCTGCTGATCCTCGACGAGGTGCAGACCGGTATCGGCCGCACCGGCACCTTCTACGCCCACCAGGCCGCCGGCATCGTGCCCGACGTGATGACCCTGGCCAAGGGCCTCGGCGGCGGCCTGCCCATCGGCGCGGTGCTGGCCACCGGCCGCGCCGCCGAACTGTTCAATCCCGGCATGCACGGCACCACCTTCGGCGGCAACCCGGTCTGCGCGGCCGCCGCGCTCGCGGTGCTTCGCACCATCGACGAGGAGGGGTTGCTCGCCCACGTCGAGTCGGTCGGCAAGCGGCTCAGCGACGGCATCGCCGTGCTCGAGCACCCGCTCATCGACCACGTGCGCGGCGCGGGCCTGCTCATCGGCGTCGCCCTGACCCAGAATGTCTCCGCCGAGGTGGAGGCGCGGGCCAGGGAGGCGGGCTATCTCATCAACGCCCCCAAGCCGAACGTGCTGCGGTTGGCGCCGCCGCTGGTGCTCACCGAGACCCAGGCCGAGCACTTCGTGGCCGATCTGCCCGGCATCCTCGACGCCGCTGCCGCCGACGCGAAGGGAGCCCGGTGATGACCGGCGAACTGCGCCATTTCCTGCGTGACGACGACGTCACGCCCGCCGAGCAGGCCGAGATCCTCGACCTGGCACTGGAGCTGGCGAAGGCGCCGTTCTCGCGCCGCCCGCTGGCGGGCCCGCGCGGGGTCGGGGTGATCTTCGAGAAGAACTCCACCCGCACCCGCTTCTCCTTCGAGATGGGCATCGCCCAGCTCGGCGGGCACGCGGTGGTCGTCGACGGCCGCGACACCCAGCTGGGCCGCGAGGAGACCCTCGCCGACACCGGCCGGGTGCTCTCCCGCTACGTCGAGGCGGTGGTGTGGCGCACCTTCGAGCAGGAGCGGCTCGAGCAGATGGCTTCGGCGGCAACGGTTCCGGTGGTCAACGCGCTGTCCGACGAGTTCCATCCGTGCCAGGTGCTGGCCGACCTGATGACCCTGCGGCAGCGTTTCGACTCGCTGTCGGGGCGCAAACTCGCCTACTTCGGCGACGGCGCCAACAACATGGCGCACTCGCTGCTGCTCGGCGGCGTCACCGCCGGGCTGGACGTGACCATCGCCGCCCCGGCCGGTTTCGAGCCCCTGCCCTGGGTGCTCGAGGCCGCGCGCAAGCGCGCCGCCGACACCGGGGCGAACATCACCGTCACCGGCGACCCGGTGGCCGCCGCCCGTGGCGCGCACGCCCTGGTCACCGACACCTGGACCTCCATGGGCCAGGAGAACGACGGCTTGGACCGGGTCGGCCCGTTCGTCCCGTACCGCCTCGACACCGCGCTGCTCGAGCACGCCGCGCCCGATGTGGTGGTGCTGCACTGCCTGCCCGCGCATCGCGGCGACGAGATCACCGACGAGGTCATCGACGGCCCGCACAGCGCGGTCTGGGACGAGGCGGAGAACCGGCTGCACGCGCAGAAGGCCCTGCTGGTGTGGCTGCTGGCGAAACGGGAGGGCGTCGCGCTGTGAGCGTGTCCATCCCCGAACGCGGTTCCGGGCGCGCCATCGACGGCGGGCGCTCCTCCGACGGGAAGAGCCCCGCCATCGCCCGCACCAGGGCGGGCCGCCAGTCCCGCATCGTCGAACTGCTCTCCGCGCACGCCGTGCGCAGCCAGACCGAGCTGGCCGCGTTGCTGGCCGCCGAGGGCATCGAGACCACCCAGGCCACGTTGTCGCGTGATCTCGACGAACTCGGTGCGGTCAAGCTGCGCGCGGCCGACGGCGGCGCGGGCGTCTACGTCGTCCCCGAGGACGGCAGTCCCGTCCGCGGCGTCACCGGCGGCACCGACCGGCTGTCCAAACTGCTCGGCGATCTGCTCGTCTCCACCGACGCCAGCGGCAATATCGCCGTCCTGCGCACCCCGCCCGGCGCGGCGGGCTACCTGGCCTCCGCCCTCGATCGCGCCGCGCTGCCCTACATCGTGGGCACCATCGCCGGTGACGACACCATCGCGGTCATCGCCCGCGAGCCCCTCACCGGCGCCGAACTGGCCGCCAAGATCGAAGAACTCGCCTGAGCCACGGCGCGGCCGGTTTCCGGTCGAGTGCCCAACTGTACGTACATTTTCCTGTCCGTCACATGCGTGACCGAGATCGCAACACGAGCCGCCTACCGTGTGGGCATGCCGCCACGCCGACGATCCGCGTTGCTCGCCCGGTTGGTGGTCGACGAGCCCGGCAGACCCCAGATCATCCTGGGGGAACTGCGCCGGGTGATCCTGGACGGGGCCGTGCCGCCGCGCACGGCCATTCCGCTGCGTGAAGTCGCGGAACTGTTCGGCGTCAGCCACATACCCGTGCGCGAAGCACTGAAGACACTGATGGGGGAGGGGCTGGTCACCCACCAGCCGCATTCCGGGTACACCGTCGCCCAGCTCACCGCCGCCGAACTACGCGAAATGTACATGGTGCGACAGACATTGGAGACCGCCTCGCTGGCCGCCGCCGCCCGCGGCGCCACCGAGGCCGACATCGAGACCCTGCTCGGCGTGCACAGCCGGCTGGAAGCCGCCATCCGCGACGACGATCCGGTCGCCTACCATCGCCTGTCCCGGCAGTTCCATGTCGCGCTGACCAGGCCGTCGCGCATGTTCCGCCTGCTGCACATGCTCGAGACCGCCTGGAACGTCACCGAACCCGTGCAGGCGATGGTGCACATCGACGCCGCCGACCGGGTGCTGCTGCACGCCGACCACGCCCAGATGCTCGACGCCTTCCTCGCCCGCGACGTGGACCGCCTGCTCGAGATCGCCGAGGCGCATCACCGCAGGCTGGAGTGCGTTATCGGCACCCTGCCCACCGACACCGGCCTGCTCGCCCCCGAGGACGTTCCCGCCGCGCCGTGACCGCGCGCCCGGCACACCGCGCGGGCTGCGGGACACCGGGGCGCCATCGTGGCAGAGTGCCGGTGCGGGTGCCCCGGTGCGTGTCGGTGACCGGGCTGCCCACTGCCGGACGAGGCGCGGACCCGAGCGAGACCCGGAACACAGCCAGACCTGGAACACGGAAAATCGCCGCGGGTCCCCGACGGGGAAGGATGCGGTGGGATGGGCGCACACAGCGGACGTGACCGGACAGGGCCGCGGGCGTGAGCCGGGTGCTGGTCGTCGGCGCGGGTGTCGGCGGTCTGGCGGCGGCGCTGCGGTTGCGGGCCATGGGACACCGCGTCACCGTGCTCGAGCAGTCCGAGGAGATCGGCGGCAAGCTCGGCGTCGTCGAGCGGGACGGCTTCGTCTTCGACACCGGCCCTTCGCTGTTGACGATGCCGCAGGTGCTGGAGGAACTGTTCGCCTTCACCGGCGCCTCGGTCCACGACGCGCTTGGTCTGCATCGGCTCACGCACGCGGCCGGGTACCGCTTCCCGGACGGTGCCGAACTCGACATGCCCGGCGATCTCGCCGACATCCCGGCCGCGCTCGACGACGCGCTCGGCCCCGGCCGGGGAGCGCAGTGGTCGGCACTGCTCGACCGCGCGCGGGCCGTCTGGGAGGTGACCCACGGCCCCTTCCTGGAATCCCCGATGAGCGTGCGCACCATGCTCGGCGGCATCGCCAGGCCCTCGGACGTGCGCACCGTCGCCCCCTGGCACACCCTGCGCGGACTCGGGCGCCGCTATCTGCGCGACCCGCGCCTGGCGATGCTGCTCGACCGCTATGCCACCTACACCGGCTCCGATCCCCGCCGCGCGCCCGCGGCGCTGGCCTCCATCCCGTGGACCGAGCAGGCCTGGGGCTCCTGGTACGTGTACGGCGGCCTCGGCCGCATCGCGGTCGCGCTGCGCGACCGGCTGCTCGAACTCGGCGGTGCGGTCGAGACAGGTTGCGCGGTCACCGAACTCACCACCGATCCGGGCGGGCGCGTCACCGGCGCCGCGCTCGCCGACGGCCGCGTCGAGACCGCCGACATCGTGGTCGCCAATGCCGACGCGCGTCAGGTGTACGAGCGCCTGATCACCACCCCGCCGGCCCGGCGCGCCGCGGCCAGGTTGCGCCGCGCCACCCCCTCGCTGTCGGGCTTCGTCCTGCTGCTGGCCCTGGACGACCCACCCGCCGCCCCGCATCACCGGGTGCTCTTCGCCGAGGACTACGACGCGGAATTCGACGCGGTCTTCGGTATCGGCGGGCCGAAGCGCCCGGTGGCCAGGCCGACGGTGTACATATCCGCTCCCGACGACCCCGCGATCGTGCCTGGCCGGGGCACCGGCGCGTGGTTCGTCCTGGTGAACGCGCCCCGCCACGAGCCGGAGGCCGGAATGGACTGGGACACACCGGGTTCGGCGGACCGATACGCCGAGCGGGTGCTGCGGGTGATGGCCGATCGAGGTCTCGACGTGCGGCCGAATCTGCGGCACACCACGATCCTCACGCCCGCCGACCTCGAGCGCCGCACCCGGACACCCGGCGGCAGCATCTACGGCTCCTCGTCGAACGGCCCGCGCGCCGCCTTCCTCCGCCCGGCCAACACCTCTCCGGTGCCGGGGTTGTACCTGGTCGGCGGTTCGGCGCATCCGGGTGGCGGGTTGCCGCTCGTCATGCTCTCGGCACGCATCGTCGCAGGCCTGATCGGTCCGGCGGTCTGACCGGACGCTCGCGCTCGGGGAGGCATCGGCGCACGAGGATGTCCGCCGAAAGATATATCGGCCCCGCAATGGCGGGGCAATGGAAGGGCAACGGCGGGGCAATAGCCGATTCCTACCGTTGACGGCGATAGATCTCCACTTCCCGGACGGGACCATCGCCACGACCGACACCCTCGCCCCCGCCGTCACGTCGAGTACCGACTCGGCCGCGGGCACGGCCGACTTCCACCCGCGCCTCACCAACGAGTGCCTGGCACCGCTGGAGAAGCAGACCTGGAGCTCCTACAACATCTTCGCCTTCTGGATGTCGGACGTGCACAGCGTCGGCGGCTACGTCACCGCGGGCAGCCTGTTCGCGCTCGGCCTGTCCAGCTGGCAGGTGCTGGTCGCCCTGCTGGCGGGCATCTCCCTCGTCTACTTCTTCTGCAACCTGGTCGCCAAGCCGAGTCAGGTGACCGGCGTGCCCTATCCGGTCATCTGCCGCAGCTCCTTCGGGGTGCTCGGCGCCAACATCCCCGCGGTGATCCGCGGCCTGATCGCGGTGGCCTGGTACGGCATCCAGACCTTCCTGGCCTCCGCCGCGCTCGAGATCGTGCTCATCAAGCTGTTCCCCGGCCTCGCCCCGTACGCGGTGACCGCCGACTACGGCTTCCTCGGGCTGTCGGCGCTGGGCTGGGGCTGCTACCTGCTGCTGTGGGTGGTGCAGGCGTGCGTGTTCTGGCGCGGCATGGAATCCATCCGCCGGTTCATCGACTTCTGCGGTCCCGCCGTCTATGTCGTGATGTTCCTGCTGTGCGGCTACCTGATCTGGAAGGCGGGCTGGGGCGCGATCGATCTGAACCTCGGCGAGGTCACCCACCACGGCCTCGACGCCGTGCCGGTCATGCTCGGCGCCATCGCGCTGGTGGTGTCCTACTTCTCCGGCCCGATGCTCAACTTCGGCGACTTCTCCCGCTACGGGCGCAGTTTCGCCGCCGTCCGGCGCGGCAACCTGCTCGGCCTCCCGGTGAACTTCCTGGTGTTCTCGCTGCTTGTGGTGGTGACCGCCTCGCTCACCCTGCCGGTGTACGGCGAGCTGATCACCGACCCGGTGGAGACCGTGTCGCGCATCGACTCCACCTTCGCCATCGTGCTCGGCGCGATCACGTTCACCATCGCCACCATCGGCATCAACATCGTCGCCAACTTCATCTCCCCGGCCTTCGACTTCTCCCACGTCAGCCCGCAGAAGATCAGCTGGCGCGGGGGCGGCATGATCGCCGCCGTCGGCTCGGTGCTCATCACGCCGTGGAACCTCTACAACAACCCTGATGTCATCCACTACACGCTGGAAACCCTCGGCGCGTTCATCGGCCCGCTGTTCGGCGTCCTCATCGCCGACTACTACCTGGTGAAGAAGCAGCGGGTGGTCGTCGACGACCTGTTCACCATGTCCGAGCAGGGCAGCTACTGGTATCGCAAGGGCTACAACCCGAACGCGGTGATCGCCACCGTGGTCGGCGCGCTGGTCGCGGTCTTCCCGGTGCTGTTCAACAGCCTGCCCGGCATGGCGACCACCGCCCAGTACAGCTGGTTCATCGGCTGCGGGCTCGGGTTCGTGGTCTACTACCTGCTCTCGCGCCGCCCGCGGGCAGCTGCTCCCGCCGCCGCGTCTTCCGCGGAGGCCGCTGCCTGATGCGCATCGTGGTCGTCAACCCGAACACCACGGAGGCGATGACCGCGCTGATCGAAACGGGTGCCCGGGCCGTAGCAGGGCCGGGCACCCCCCGGAGCCCCGTGACCGAACGCAAGGGGCCCCCCCCCCAAGGGAGCGCGAACGGCGAAGGAAACAGCCGGCCCGCCCCGGTCGCGCCCCAA
>NZ_JARWRU010000169.1 GCF_029867845.1 Nocardia farcinica
GAGATCTTCGGCCCCATCCTGCCGCTGCTGTCGGTCGGCAGCCTGCGCGAGGCGATCGACTTCGTGAACCAGCGGCCCAAGCCGCTCGCGCTCTACCTGTTCACCTCCTCGCGTGACACGGAGCGGACCGTGCTGGAGCAGACCTCCTCGGGCGCGGTCGTGGTCAACCATCTGCTCTACCACCTGCTGGTGCCGGAGCTGCCGTTCGGCGGCGTCGGCGACTCCGGTCTCGGCAGCTATCACGGCAAGCACGGCTTCGACACCTTCAGTCACCACAAGGCGGTGCTGCGCAAGCCTGCCCGGCCCGATCCGGCCGTCGCGTATCCGCCGTACGGCTCCACGATGCAGAAGGTGCTGCGCCGGCTGATGGGCTGACCGCTCCCGCTCTGTACCGTTCGCTCCCGATCTGCCCACAGGAGGTGTGCAGTGAGTATTTCCGTATCCGGAGGGCTGGCGCAGCGCGTCGGCGGTTCGCTCGCGGACCGCGTGCTACGCGCTCTCGCGACCCTGGGCAGATCGGCGCGGCTCGCCGCCGATGTCGCCCGGTTCTCGATCTCCGACACCATCGGCCGACGACTGCCGGTCGGGGAGGTGATCGAGCAGATGTGGAAGTTGTTCAAGGTCACGGCGCTGCCGGCGCTGCTGATGGCGGTGCCGATCGGCGCCGAGGTCTCGGTGCAGGTCGGCGGCGTCATGGATCAGGTGGGCGCCAACTCGCTGGCGGGCGCGGCCAGCGGCCTCGGCGTGGTGAGCCAGGGGGCGCCGATGGCGGCCGGATTGCTGATGAGCGGTGCCGCCGCCTCCACCATCGCCTCCGACCTCAGCGCTCGCGCCATCCGCGAGGAAATCGATGCCATGCGCGTCATGGGCGTGAATCCCGTTCAGCGGCTGGTGGTTCCGCGCTTCATCGCGATGGTGGCGATCGCGCCCGCGCTGTGCATCCTGATCATCGCCGCAGGGGTCGCGGCGGGCCTGATCATCTCGACCAATGTGAACGGCGTGGTGCCCGCCAGCTTCTGGCAGTCCTTCGGCGCCTTCGCCACCCCGCTCGACCTGGTGTTCTCGGTACTCAAGGCGCTGTTGTTCGCGATCATCGTGGTGACCATCGCCAGCCTGCGCGGTCTGGAGGCCTCCGGCGGTCCGAAGGGAGTTGCCAACGCTGTGAACGCCTCGGTGGTGCTCAGCGTGTTCTGCATCTTCATGACTAATCTGGCTGTCAGCCAGCTGCAGAACATGTTCTTCCCGGCGAGGCTGGCATGAGCGTGCAGCGGGTTGTCGTGAACTCCGCGTCGGGCGCGCTGCTCGAACTCGGACAGATCGTCGCGTTCACCTGGAAAACCCTGGTCAGCCTGCCCAAGACGGTGCGGCACTACTCCAAGCAGACGCTCAAGACCATGAATGACATGGCTTGGGGCAGCGGCTCGCTCATCGTCGACGGCGGGGTGCTCAGCCTGATGTTCTTCCTCGGTGTCGCGGTCGGCGCGGTGGTCGCGATCCAGGCGTTCATGGCGTTCGATCTGCTCGGTTTCGGTGCGCTCACCGGCATCATCGGCTCGTTCGGCAATATCCGGGTGATCGCACCGATCATCACCGGCATCGGTTTCGCCGCCCAGGCCGGCTGCCGGATGACCGCCGAGATCGGCGCGATGCGGATCTCGGAGGAGATCGACGCCACCGAAAGCATGGGGTTGCAGGCGGTTCCGTTCGTGGTCGGCACGCGGCTGGTGGGCGGCATGCTGGTGGTGCTGCCCGGCTATCTGATGGCCATGGTGGTCAGCTTCATCACCGGCGGGCTCATCATCAAATACGCCTACGGGCAGCCGTCGGGCACCTACGACCACTACTTCGCCCAGTTCGTGAACATCGGCGATCTGGCCGCCTCGGTGGGCAAGGCACTGGTCTTCTGCGCCGTGGTCACCATGATCCACTGCTATTACGGCTATTTCGCCTCCGGCGGCCCCGCCGGCGTCGGCGTCGCTTCCGGCCGCGCGATCCGCGCCAGCCTGGTCGCGATCGTCGTCTTGAACTTCCTCATGACCGTAGCGATCTGGGGCCTGAACCCGGAACTTCCATTCAGGGGATGAGTATGGCCAGACACATCAATCAAGATTTCATTCGCGGTGACCGCGATCGCCAGCTGCGCGTGCTGGCAATCTGCGGGGGTGCGGCCGCGGTTGCCGTGCTCCTCGTGGTGACGGCCGGTGCTTGGGCATACACCCAGCTGACCGCGCCACAAGGGATCCGGCTGCAGCTCGTGCTGCCGGCGCTGGGTCCCGGCGTCGAGCCCGGCTCGAAGGTACTGGTGCGCGGCGCCGCCGTCGGCGAGGTCACCGACGTCGCCGCGGTCGATTCGGGCACCGCGCACGTCGCACTGG
>NZ_JARWRU010000170.1 GCF_029867845.1 Nocardia farcinica
CGCCCGGGGGGGCCGCGCGCGCGCCCCGCGCCCCCCCGCGCCGGGCCGTGTACTTCGGGCCCGCGGCCCCCCGCTGCCGGGCCGCGGGCGCGCCGCGGGGCGGCGGGGCCCCGGCGGCCCCCCGCGCCCTGCCAGCCGAGAGCGGGATGATCGACGGTGCCGCCGACCGCGTCGACGCGGCCGCCGATGGCCACGCCCGCCCACAGGGCGCGGCGGCGGTGCCAGCGGCGCAGGAAGGCCTTGGCGCTGCGGGCGATGGTGGTGGTGGCGAAGTCCTGACCGGTCTGCGGGGTGGCGATGGCCAGCCCGCCGATGATGCGTCCACGCAGGTCGGCGGCCACGATCTTGGTGGAGACGGCGCCGATGTGGATGCCGAGGGTGAGGAAGCTGTCGTGGTCGACCTCGAAGGGCACCCGGGGGCGGCCCACCGCGCCGGGGGTGGTGAGATCGGGGCGCTCGCGCAGCAGGCCGGCGGCGAGCAGCGCCGACACCTGGCGGTTCACCGTGGCGATGCTCAATCCCGTTGCCTTGGCGGCATTGTCACGCGAGACCGGGCGGCCGGTCGCGGCGCGCAGGACGGCCGCGGCGGGGTTGTCGCTGATGCGGAGTTCGGGCGCGACGACCGGACGGAGAGTACGGGGACGCGCGGCGGTGGCCCGGGAATTGGAGCGTTCCAGGATGGGGAGAGACATCTGTGTTCCTTGCTGGAGCCCGTCCGCGGGGAGACGGGATGTGCCTACACGTGCGGCGACGGTGGCGCGTGAGCAGAGGAAGACAGCTCAGCGCCGACGGCGGGAACAACACAGTCCCCGCGGCGGCGGCAGCCGAAGACCCAGCGCGGCGGTCACATAGGTGACCCGCGGAGCGGTGGGATGTTCGGCAGACATAACCAAAAGGTAACACCCATCGTGCGTTCGCACCAAGCTTTCCGCCACCTGGAGTGAGGCAATCTACAGCAAACGTTCCCGGCTCTTCCGGCACGTTCTCCCTGCACGACAAAGCCCCGCCCCCCCCGCGCCGCCCGGGGGGGGGGGCCAATTTGGCCGGGTAAACCCCCCCGCCCCCGCCCAGGCCACGGATACGCCAGGTGGTGTGGG
>NZ_JARWRU010000171.1 GCF_029867845.1 Nocardia farcinica
TCCTGGAACAGGTCGAGCGCCGCCTCGGTCGACACGTCACGTGGCGGTCGCGCGGGCTCGTCCAGTTCGGTGGCGGCCTCCATGCGGTCGAAACGGAACAGCCGCACCGCCTCGGCCTCCCGGCACCACGCCTGCAGATAGCTGTTGTCGTCGACGAGCAGGATGCGGATCGGGTCGACCACGCGCTCGGAGACCACGTCACGCCTGGCCGAGTAGTAGACCAGCCGCAGCGCGTGCCCGGCCGCCAGCGCCGAGCGGACAGTGGTCACCGCGGGCGCCTCGGGGACCGGCGGGGCGGACTCGGTGTGCGCGGTCTCGGTCGCGCCGTCGGCGATGGCCGATTCGATCTTCGCGATGGCCGCGTGCGCGGCCGTCGGGTCGACCATGCCCGGCATCTCCGCGATCGAGCGCAGCGCCACCAGCAGGGCGGTGGCCTCGGTGGAGGTCAGCCGCAGCGGGCGGTCGATGCCCGCGGAGAAGGTGACCTCGATGCTCTCCTCGGAGAACGACAGGTCGATCAGGTCGCCCGGCCCGTAGCCCGGCAGGCCGCACATCCACAGCTGGTTGAGGTCGCTCATCAACTGTTTGGTGCTCACGCCGAGGTCCGCGGCGGCCTCGGCGGCGCTGATACCGGGATTGGCGATCAGGTACGGGATCATGTTCAGCAGCCGCGACAGCCGCACCGACAGTCTGCTCGTGCTCATGCCCTCGCCTCCGGGCTCTCGGCCGCCGCCTTCGCCGCCGCCTTCGACGATGCCTTCGACACGGCCAGTTCGGACACCGCGCGCAAGCGCGCCATCACATCGGCGCGCAACTGCGCCGGCTCGAGCACCAGCGCGTCCGGCCCGAGGCCGGTGACCAGCCGGGCGATCCAGTCCCAGGAACGCACCGGCACCTCGAGCACCACGCCGGAGCGGCCGGCCAGCACCTCGGCCTGACGTACCGTGCCCAGCCTGCGCACGTCACGGCCGCGGCCGTCGGCCCCCCAGATGACCGCGGTCCCGGTGACCGGGCTGTGCCAGGTGACCCTGGCGACGATCTCGCGCAGGTCCACGCCCTCGGGTTTGCGCACCGCGTTGCGCGGACCGTAGGGAGTCACGTCGTCGGCGATACGCGAGAGCCGGAAGCTGCGCACCGCGCCGCGGTCGCGATCGTGGCCGACCAGATACCAGCGGCCACGGTGCGTCACCACACCCCAGGGCTCCACGTCGCGCATCCGGTAGGGCTCGCCGACCGAGCCACGATGTTCGAAGCGCACCGCCTGACCCGCGTCCACCGCGGCCAGCAGCTTGCCGAGCACCGGCTCCGATCCCCTGGTGCGGGCGGGCACCGCGGGCACGGTCGCCACCGGCGCCTCGGTCTCGACGTGGATGCCCGCCGCGCGCAGCTTCAGCAGCGCGCCCTCGGCCGCGGCCGCCAGTTCCGGCGACTCCCACAACTGCACGGCGACCGCCACCGCGGCGGCCTGCTCGTCGGTGAGGTCGATGTCGGGCAGCGCGTAGGCGTCGGGGTTGATGCGATAGCCCTCCAGCGTCGAGTACCGGCTCACCGGGCCCACCTCGAGCGGGATGCCCAGATCGCGTAGCTCGTTCTTGTCGCGCTCGAACATCCGGCTGAAGGCCTCGTCGCTGGCCGAGTCCTCGTAACCGGCGACGCTCTCCCTGATCCGCTCCGCGCTGAGGAACTGCCGGGTCGACAACAGCGCGATGACCAGATTCATCAGCCGCTCGACCTTGGATATCGCCACCCGATAGAGGGTAATCCGCCCGGCCGGGCGGGTGCGCGGCGGCGCGCGAAACCCCGGGGCCCCGGGGGGGGGGGGGGGGGGG
>NZ_JARWRU010000172.1 GCF_029867845.1 Nocardia farcinica
CTACCGTGGATGCCCATGCGGAAGACGCCACTGGTCCTGCTCGCTCTGTTCGCGGCCGTCACGACCGCCTGCTCCGGCGGCACGACCTCGTCGACCTCGACCACCTCCGCCCAGCCGTCGGCAACGACGACGCAGGCGGCGGAGGCCACCACGGCCTCCGGCACCCCGGTGGCGGGTGACTGCGGTGCGCAGTTCCTCGCCGGGCTGACCCCGCGCCGCAAGCTCGCCCAGTTGCTGACCGTGGGCGTCACCGGCCTGTCCGACGCCACGAACGTGGTGAGCGGCGAGGGCGTCGGCGGCATCTTCGTCGGCAGCTGGACCGACCCAGCCCTGCTGGCCGGCGGGCAGCTCGCCCAGGTGCAGGCTGCCTCCGAGGTGCCGGTCATGGTGACCATCGACGAGGAGGGCGGCCGGGTCTCCCGCGCCCGCGACCTGATCGGCGCGGCGCCCTCGGCCCGCGAGACCGTGGACCAGATGTCGGCCGAGCAGTTCTACGAGGCCACGCTGGAACGCGGGCGCGCGCTGAAGGACCTCGGCGTGACCGTGAACTTCGCCCCCGACGTCGATGTCAGCTTCCAGCCCGACGACACCGTGATCGGCGACCGCTCCTTTTCCGCCGACCCGGCCGTGGTCACCGAGTACGCGGGCGCGTACATCCGCGCCATGCGTGAGGTCGGCGTCGGCACCGTCATGAAGCACTTCCCCGGTCACGGCTCCGCCTCCGGCGACTCCCACACCGGGGCTGTCACCACCCCGCCGCTCGAGCAGTTGCAGGCGGTGGACCTGGTGCCTTTCCGCGAGCTGGTCGGTTCCGGCGCGGCGGTGATGGTGGGCCATCTCGACGTGCCCGGCCTGACCACCCCCGACATGCCTGCCAGCATCAGCCCGCAGGTCATGTCGCTGCTGCGCGAGGGCACGGGCTACGGCGCCGCGCCCTTCGACGGCCCGATCTTCACCGACGATCTCGGCGGCATGGCGGCCATCACCGCCAGGATGAGCATCGAGGAAGCGGTGGAGGCGAGCCTGGTCGCCGGGGCCGACAACGCCCTGTGGATCACCACCGACGCGCTGTCCTCGGTGCTCGACCGGCTGGAGCAGGCGGTGGCCGCCGGACGCCTGCCCGCCGCGCAGGTCGACGCCTCCGTCCTGCGGATGGCGGCCTTCAAGGGACTCCTGACCTGCTGATACAACCGTGGGGGCGGATCGGCCGCCACTGAACTTACCTTGGAGTAAGATCGGACCCCACGGTAGCGGTAGGAGAGTGGATGGCGGGCGGAACGAAGCGGCTTCCCCGGGCGGTGCGTGAGCAACAGATGCTCGACGCCGCCGTGGAAGTGTTCGCGCGCAAGGGCTTCCACGAGACCTCGATGGACGCGATCGCGGCCGAGGCCAAGATCTCCAAGCCCATGTTGTACCTCTACTACGGCTCCAAGGACGAGCTCTTCCGCGCCTGCATCCAGCGCGAGGGCGCCCGGCTCATCGAGTCGGTCGCGCCCGCGGGCAACCCGCAGCTCACCCCGCACGAGCAGTTGCGCACCGCCCTCGAGGCCTTCCTCGGCTTCGTCGACAGCAACCGCCGCTCCTGGCAGGTGCTCTACCGCCAGGCCCTCGGCCAGGAGAGCTTCGCCTCGGAGATCGACAACGCCCGCGAGCGGGTCATCGAGCTCACCGCCAAACTGCTGGAGTCCAGCGCCAAGCATCCCGAGCCGGGCACCAACTTCGACATCGTCGCCGTCGCCGTCATCGGCGCGGGCGAGGCCATCGCCGACCGGGTCGCCACCGGCCGCATCGATGTCGCCGAGGCGGTCGACCTGCTCGACGCGCTGGCCTGGCGCGGCCTGGCGGGCCGCAAGAAGGTCGAATAACGGCGTAGGACCCGAAAAGCTGCGTGGGACCGGTCGGCAGCCGACCGCCCCGGGAACATGTGGCCCAGTCATTCGGGGCGATCGGAACCGGCGAAACCGCCATACGCTCCGGTCATGAAAGCTTCGACTCGAACCGTCCGCCTCGGCCTCGCGGCGCTCGCCATCGCCGGGGGACTCGTCGGCACAGCCGGTCCGGCCGCTGCCGACACCGCGGGCACGGGCAGCAGTTCCGTCGGCACCGGCTCCGCCGAAGTGGCGAACAGCCTGATCAGGTGGTTCGGCTGCCAGGTGGGCGCCATCTCCTGCCCCATCGTCATCCCGCTGTAACCGCGACCACCTCGGTCCAGACGCGTTCTGCTCCGATGCGGGTGGCTCGGCTCTTCGCATTGCGAAGCCGGGCCGACCGGTGCAGGATATGGCGCTATCCATTCGGGACGGACGCCGGTGGTCCGGGGAGCGGGGGCGGAAGTGTTCGGCATGCTCAGGCCGTGTGCGCACGGGGCGGCCAAGTACGGGATCGGCAGCGCGCAGTGGCAGTCGCACATGTGCGGCCTGTGTCTCGGGCTGCGCGACGGGCACGGTCAGCTGGCCAGAACCGCGACCAATACCGACGCCGTCGTGCTGAGCATGCTCACCGAGGTCCAGGCGGCGACCCCCGCCGAGCGGGTCACCGCTGGCCGGTGCGCGCTGCGGGGAATGCGCCGCGCCGAGGTCGCCCCTGCCGCCGCGCCCGGAGTCCGGCTGGCCACCACCGCCTCCCTGCTGCTCGGCTCGGCCGCCCTGCGCGACCGCGTCGAGGACGGTGACGCCGCCGTGCTCACCCGCGGGCCGATGGCGCGGGTGTCGTCCACCTGGGCCGCGAGCGCCCGCATCCAGGCGGGGCTCATCGGCCTGGACGTGGCACCGCTGATCGCCGAGATCGCCGCCCAGACCGCGCGCGAGCGCACCAGTACCGACCTGGCCGAACTCACCGCCGCCACCGAGTTCTGCGCCGCCGAGTTCTTCGCGCACACCGCCGTGCTGGCGGACCGGCCGGACAATGTCGACGCGCTGCGCGGCGTCGGCCGCGATTTCGGCCGCATCGCCCACCTCGCCGACGCCGTGGAAGATCTGGAGGCCGATCGCGCGGCAGGCCGCTTCAACCCCCTCGATGCCTCGCGCACCACCCCCGCCGAGGCCTGCCACCTCATCCACGAGGCCGACGCCGATCTGCGCCGCTCGCTGGCCGCCGTCGAATTGGCCGAGGTCCCCGCCGTGCGCTGGATGCTGCTCGACCCGCTGCGCGCCCTGGTGCGCCGGGTCGGCCACGGTGTCCCCGGCGCGATCGCGCACGCCTGCAAGGCCGCCGAGTCGCGCGCCGAGCGGCCGATCATCACCCACAAGGGCCCGCCGACCCGCAAGCCCGACTTCGGCACCGCGCTGGCGCTGGTGTGCGGCGTGTACTGCACCGGTTACGCCTGCTGCGCCGAGCACACCAACCCGTGCAACGGCGAGCGCAGGGACGCGTGGATCAGCCGCTGCGGATGTGACTGCTGCTCCGGTTGTCCCGATTGCGGCGGGTGCTGCGACTGCTGTGAGGGTTGCTCCTGCTGCGACTGCTGAATCCCGCGCGATCCCGGCCGGGGGCGACAGCGGCCGGGCGGGTACCCGGCAGATTCGTCACAGGACACGAAAACGCCCCCGGGACACCGTGTCTCGGGGGCGGTTTCGCGCGAGATCGCGCTCGCGCCGTACGCGTCAGCGCAGGGTGGCCGTCAGATGCGGATACCCCTTCTTCGGATGCCGCATGGCCAGATCCCAGCCGCCGTCCACCTGGTCGGCGTACACGTTGACGGTGGCGGGCAGCAGCACCGGCTTGCCGAACTTCACCGAGTACGACACCTTCTCCGGGATGCGGCCCTCCACCGTGCTCAGGATGGTGGCGGCCGACCACATGCCGTGCGCGATCGGCTTGGGGAAGCCGAAGGCCTTGGCGCCCACCGCCGAGGTGTGGATCGGGTTGTGGTCGCCGGAGGCGTTGGCGTAGCGGTCGATGATCCGCTGGTCCACCTTGATCTGGCGCAGCGGCGGCGGCGGAACCTCTTCCGGCTTGGGCTCGGGCTTGGGACCGCCCGACAGCGAGGTCTTCTGCTGGTGCAGGAAGGTGGTGACCTGCCGCCACACCAGTTCACGGCCCACGCTCACCTCGGTGATCGCGTCGACCATCAGCCCGCGCGGATGCTCGCGCAGGTTCTCGATGTGGGTGCGCAGATCCAGCGGCTCGCTGACCGAGATCTCCCTGGCGCGCTCGATCTCGTTGCCGGCGTGCACCGCGCCGACGGCGACGAACGGGAAGTCCCGCGCCACCACCAGTTTCATCGCCAGCGGGAAGCTGAGGATGAACGGGTAGGTCAGCGGCAGCGAATCGCTGTAGCGCAGACCGGTGGCGTGGCAGTAGTCGGCCAGGTGGTCCGGGTCGACCTTCAGGCCCTTCAGCTCGACCACCCGGTCCGGGATGGTCTGCTTGCGCGCCGGGCCCAGCGGCACCGCGCCCAGCGCCGCCTGCACGAACAGCGCGGAATTCTTCGGCGTCTCGCGCAGCGAGATCACCTGAGTCCCCGATCCCATGCGCTTCCTCACGCTCCGAGCATGGCCTGGCCGCACACGCGCAGCACATTGCCGTTGACGGCGTTGGACCCCGGGCTGGCGAAGTAGGCGATGGCCTCGGCCACGTCGACGGTCTGGCCGCCCTGCAGCAGCGAGCTCATCAGCCTGCCGGCCTCGCGGGTGCCCACCGGGATGGCCGCGGTCATGGCGGTCTCGATGAAGCCGGGGGCCACCGCGTTGATGGTGATGCCCTTCTCGGCCAGCTTCGGGGCCTCGGCCTGCACCATGCCGATGACGCCCGCCTTGGAGGCGCCGTAGTTGGTCTGGCCGCGGTTGCCCGCGATGCCGGCGATGGACGACACGTCGATCACGCGGCCGCCCTCCTTCAGCACGCCCTTGGCGACCAGTGCCTCGGTGATCCGGTACGGCGCGGCCAGGTTGACGCCGATGACCGCGTTCCAGCGGGCCTCGTCCATGTTGGCCAGCAGCTTGTCGCGGGTGATGCCGGCGTTGTGGACGATGATGTCCAGGCCGCCGAAGCGCTCGGTGACGAACTCCGCCAGCTTCTCGGCGGCGTCGGGGGCGGTGACGTCCAGCGCCAGCGCGGTGCCGTTGATCTTGTTGGCGGTCTCCGAGAGCGCGTCGCCCGCGGCCGGGATGTCGGCCACGATCACGGTGGCGCCGTCCCGGGCGAAGACCTCGGCGATGGTGGCGCCGATGCCGCGCGCCGCGCCGGTGACCACGGCGACCTTGCCCGCCAGCGGCTTGTTCCAGTCGGCCGGGGCGGTGGCGTCGTCCTTGCCGACGCGGATGACCTGGCCGGAGACGAAGGCAGACTTGGCCGACAGCAGGAAGCGCAGCGTGGACTCCAGGCCGGACGCGCCGGTGGCGGCCTCCGGGTGCAGGTAGACCAGCTGGGCGGTGGCGCCGCGCAGCAGCTCCTTGCCGACCGAGCGGGTGAAGCCCTCCAGCGCGCGCTGGGCGATCTGCTCCTCGGCGCTCGCGGCCAGCTCCGGCGTGGTGCCGATGACCACGACGCGGCCAGAGGGCGCGATGCTGCGCATGGCCGGCTGGAAGAACTCGAACAGCTGCGCCAGCTCGTCGATGGCGCCGATGCCGGTGGCGTCGAAGACCAGCGCGCCGTACTTCACGCCCTGGCCGAGCGAGTCGGCGATCTCGTAGTCGTCCAGCAGCTCGCGCAGCGGCTCCACGACCCGGCCTTTGCCGCCGAGCAGCACCGGTCCGGGCAGCGGCGGCTCGCCGGGGGTGTAGCGGCGCAGCGTCTCCGGCTGGGGCAGGCCCAGCTTGCTCGCCAGGAAATGGCCGGGCGCGGAGTGGACGAACGATCCGTAGAGGTTGGGTGCACCCTTGCTCTTGGCTGCCACAGTTCCTACCTTTTCTCTCTCGTTTCGGCCGGGGCGGTATCGACAAGTAACTTACTCCAGAGTAAGTTTAAAGTAAACCGCGGCGACGCGGTGGCGGGCGGGCGTCCGCCGGGCGCTCATCCGCGTCGGGCGGCGCGTACCCAGTCCGCCCGCGCGGTACCACCGCATCCGACGAAACATTCGTTTCCGACGAGGCGTTTTCGCGCCGGGTCCCCAGTGCCCGCAGCGATATGCACAACCGACGAGACTTGGAGGGTCGAGTGACCAAAGCCAGCGCCAGCACACCGAAGACCGCGCGTCCGGTCGCCATCGTGGGCGGCAACCGCATCCCGTTCGCTCGCTCCGACCGGGCCTACGCGAAGGCGTCCAATCAGGACATGTTCACCGCCGCCCTGGACGGCCTGGTGAGCCGCTTCAACCTCCAGGGCGAGCGGCTCGGCATGGTCGTCGGCGGCGCGGTGCTCAAGCGCGTCGGCGAGCACGGCCTGATCCGCGAGAGCGTGCTCGGCAGCCGCCTGTCGCCCTACACCCCCGCCCACGACCTGCAGCTCGCCTGCGGTACGGGCCTGCAGTCGATCGTGACCGTGGCCGACGCCATCGCGCTCGGCCGCATCGAGTCGGGCATCGGCGGCGGCACCGACACCACCTCCGACGCCCCGATCGGCGTCAGCGAGCCGATGCGCGAGTGGATGCTCAAGATCAACCGCGCCCGCACCGGCAAGGAGCGCGCCAAGCTGGTCGGCCAGCTGCGCCCGAGCATGATCGGCATCGAGATCCCGCGCAACGCCGAGCCGCGCACCGGGCTGTCGATGGGCGAGCACGCGGCCCTCACCGCCAAGGAGTTCGGCATCTCCCGCGAGGCGCAGGACGAGCTGGCCTACCTCTCGCACAAGAACATGGCCGCCGCCTACGACCGTGGCTTCTTCGACGACCTGATCACCCCCTTCCTCGGCCTGACCCGCGACGACAACCTGCGCCCCGACTCCTCGCCGGAGAAGCTGGCCAAGCTCAAGCCGGTCTTCGGCGTCAAGGCGGGCGACGCGACCATGACCGCGGGCAACTCCACCCCGCTCACCGACGGCGCCTCGGCGGTGCTGCTGGCCAGCGAGGAGTGGGCCGCGCAGCGCAACCTGCCGGTGCTGGCCCACCTGGTCGATTCCGAGGTCGCCGCCGTCGACTACGTGCACGGCCCCGACGGGCTGCTCATGGCCCCCACCTACGCGGTGCCGCGCCTGCTCGCCCGCAACGGCCTGACCCTGCAGGACTTCGACTACTACGAGATCCACGAGGCCTTCGCCTCGGTCGTGCTGGCCACCCTGCAGGCCTGGGAGTCCGATCAGTACTGCAAGGAGCGCCTCGGCCTCGACGGCGCGCTCGGCTCGATCGACCGCGGCAAGCTCAACGTCAACGGTTCCTCGCTGGCCGCGGGGCACCCCTTCGCCGCGACCGGTGGCCGGATCATCGCCTCCACCGCCAAGCAGCTCGCCGAGAACGGCGGCGGTCGCGCGCTGATCTCGATCTGCGCGGCGGGCGGCCAGGGCGTGGTCGCCATCCTCGAGCGCTGATCAGCCCGCGAGCGTCGAGACCTTCCCCGGTGGTGACCGGCCGCCGGGGAACACAGCAGGCGCACCCGCGCGTCTGCGCCGGGGGACATACGGCGCGGGGGGGGCCGGCCCGGGGCCCCCCGGGGCAGCCACCCCGCGCCAAGAGGGCCGCGGCCCCCCGGGGGGGGCGGGCGGGCGGGGGGGGCGGGGGGGCGGGGGGGGGCGC
>NZ_JARWRU010000173.1 GCF_029867845.1 Nocardia farcinica
TTTTTGCCCCCCCCCAAAATCTCCCCACCCCCCCCCCCCAAACCGGGCCCCCGGGGGGGCCTCCCCCCCCCCGCCGGGGCCCCCCCCCCCGGCGGGGGATCGATGTAACAGCCGTGTTTCACTCCGGTGCGGCCGCCCGCAGGTGTGACACGATCCCCGCCAGGTCGTCTACGAAGATCTCCGGCCGGAACACGTGACCGCCCGGCTCCTCGTGGGCCTCGTGGGGGATGCCCGCGGTCGTGAGGCGCTGCCGGAACTCCCGCTGACCGGCGAGCACCTGGATCTCGTTCACGGCGTCGAACCAGTACACCGGGTCGGGGCTGGTGCCCGCCACCAGGAAGATCCGCTTGCCGCGATAGCGCTCCAGCTGTTCCACCGGGTTGTCCGCGGTCACCTTGGCCTGATTCCAGAACGGCGCGCCGTAGACGGTGGCGCCCCCCAGCTCCACCGTCGCCGAGGTGATGTTCGCCCAGTGCACGACAAGGCCGAAGTCGCGGCGCAGGCTCGCCGGGCCGGAGTGGCTGCTGACCGAGGCGAACCGGTCGGGGTACCTGGCCGTGTACTTGAGCGCGCCGAAGCCGCCCATGGAGAACCCGGCGATGCCCCGGCCGTCCTGCTCGGCCCACACCCGGAAGTTCGCCTCGATCCACGGGACCAGCTGCCCCATGTGGAAGGTCTCCCAGTTGCGCGGCCCGACGAACGATCCGGTTGGATTCGAATACCAGCCCGCCCGGCCGCCGTCGGGCATGACGAGAACAATCGGTTGTCCCTCGGTCAGCTCGCGAATGCCGAGCGAATCGAAGGTGCGGAAATCCTGGCCGCCGCCGTGCAGCAGGTAGAGCACGGGATAGGTGAGTCCGCTGGTGTGGTAGCCGTCGGGCAGCAGCACATCGATGCCGGGATTCCAGCCGATGGCCGAGGTCTGGAAGCGGTAGTACCACAGGCGCGCGTCGTCCTCGTTCGAGTCGACGATGGTCAGGCCGAATCCGTCGGCGCGACCGGTGAATATCGCGAGCGCGTCACCGGCGGCGGGGGAGTCGTTGTCGTTGGCCGCGGCGATGAGCTGGGCCAGTGCGGCGTCGTCGTAGAAGCGGGTGGCCAGTTCTCCCAGTGTCTCCCCGGCGGCCACCTCGTATCGCCGCAGCTCCGGGATCACCAGGTGCCGGCCGGGTGGGAGATCCTCGGTGATGCCGTTGGCGGAGACGATGAAGCGGGCGAAGCCGGGGTCGCCGTAGTAGTGCGAGGCCAGTGTGGCGGGCGTCTCGCCCTCGGCGACGGTGTGCCGTCGGTGCCCGGGGAGTAGAAGCCGTTGCCCCGCTTGGAGTTCCGTCGAGGGAGCGATTCCGCTGGCGGTGGCGACGAGCAGTGCCAGCCCGGCATCGCCGAGCAGGCTCGCCGCCACCGCGGGCAGGTTTTCGCCGGCGACGACCGTGTGTGTTGCGACCATGCGAGCCACCCCTTTGATAGCAGTTGGCTCTAGTGTCGCCGGTCGGGTGCTCGGCTGTCCCGGGATCGGAGCGAATCCGCGGCAGGGGTGAAAGAGCCCGTGACACAGGGGAACCGCGTTTCCGGCGACCCGGCGGCAACGGCGAGGCGCCCGGAGGTGGGGCGGTGCCGATCCGCCTCGGCTCCGGCGGGCCCGGGGCATCGCGCCTCCCGGTGTCGGGCTCACGGAACCGTGGGTGACTCGGCGTCACGGTGACCTCTCCGAGGGCCGTGCATTCTCTCGGAGACGGGAATGCCGTGTTTCATCAGCGGCACGATGGTGCCGCGCACGTAGGCGCGGGCCTGATCGGGGTCGGTGAAGTCGGTGCCGCCGCAGTTGCCCGGCGTCAGCATGAGCGAGTGCGCCAGGCGGGCGACGAGTTCGGCCACCGGTCGCGGATCGTAGCGGTCGATGAGACCGGCCTGCTGGGCGTAGGACAGCAGGCCGGAGATGTAGTCGATGCCAAGGCCGACCAGCCGTTGACCCTGCACCGTGTAGAAGCTCAACGCCTCCTCCGGCGCCACTCTCAGCAGATGGGTGACCAGCCGGTGGAAACGGGTCTGCGACAACACGTGCAGCGTCGTCTCCTCGATCTGCGCGTCCACGCCCACCGCCGTCTCGGCGATGGCGGTGACCTCGGCGAGCATGCGCCGCGTCTCCCGCTCGATCACCGCTTCGACGAGCTTGTCCTTGCCCGCGAATCTGCGGTGGATGGTGATCCGGTTGACACCCGCCCGGCGCGCGATGTCCTCCAGGCTGGCGCGGCGGATGCCGACCTGCAGGATCCGCTCCAGGGCGGCGTCCATGATCTTCTCGTCGACCTCGTCGTAGCGATCCGCCATGTAAAGAAGATGCAATCTTTGTTTCATAGCGTCAACCCGTGCTGTCGGCGCGGATCACTGCCGTGAACGGCGCGCATGCCACGGGCTTTCCGGCGCTCTGCCGACGATCAACAGCCCCGGTCCTGGATCGGGGACC
>NZ_JARWRU010000174.1 GCF_029867845.1 Nocardia farcinica
CCGCAGCGCGCTGACCAGCTGCTTTGTGCTGCGGCACAGTGGGTTCCGGCGATGTGATGGTCATGCGGACAGACTGTGAGCCGGAACACCCGAAAAGCTTGACGGTGCCGGAACCGCCGGTTACAAATAGGTTTCCCGCCGACCCGAGATGTTCGAACCGGCTGACGAGAATTGCACGCCGATGGTTACCGATGTCTTCGATGTGACCGCGGAACTTCCCATCCCCCGCCAGTCGGTCTGGGAACTGCTCCGCGAACCGCAGACCTTTCCGCGCGTCTTCTCCGGTATCGGAGCGTGCGATCCGGTGGAGCCCGCGGGCGGGCACACCATGTTGCGGATACGACTCGGCAGCCTGGACAGCGGCATCCGGGTGCACCTGGTGCAGCTGCGCATCCGCCGGTGGTTCGAGAGCCTGGAACTGGTGTGCCCGGCGCAGGGCAGTTTCGCCTCGGTGCAGTTGCTCGGCGACGAGAAGCGCACCCGCGTGGTGGTCACCCTCTTCGCGCCGGGGCGCATGCATCCCGCCGTCGAACAGGCCACCAACGCGGTCATCGTCGCCTGGGTGGAGCGTGGCCTGCGCAGGCTCACCGACCTGGTGCGCGGCGCGCCGACCTCGGTGCTGGTCAACGGCGAGAACGCGCCACTGCGCAGGCGCGCGGAGATCGTGCGGCACGTCGTCGGCGCGGGCGTCGTGCCGACCACCCGCCCCGATCTGGGCATCAAGCAGCTGCGCACACTCACCGCGTGGGGGTTCAACCTGGCGGGCGGGTACGCGGCCGGAGCGATCGCCGAGCCGGGTCGCACCGCGTTGATCGACGCCGAGGGCGCGGTGAGCTACGGCGAGATGCACCGCCGCACCACCGCGATCGCGGCCGCGCTGTCCGAACGCGGCCTGCGCGCCGGCGACGCGGTGGGCCTGCTCGCGCGCAACCACCGCGGCATGGTCGAGACCATGGTCGCCACCGGCAAACTGGGCATCGACGTCGCCCTGATCAACACCGGCCTGCCCGCCCGGCAGATCGAGGACGTGGTGCAGCGCGACAAGCTGTCCGCGCTGTTCGTCGACGACGAGTTCGACCCGCTGGTGCGCTATCTGCACTCCGATCTGCCACGCTTCAGCACCCGCGGCGCCGCGTTCCCCGGCAGGCCGACCCTCGACGATCTGGCGGACACGGGCCACAGCCGCTTCCGCAGACCGGCCAATCCCGGCAAGTTCATCGTGCTCACCTCGGGCACCTCCGGCACCCCCAAGGGCGCGCGCAGACCACAGCCCAAAGGTTTCAGCACCATCGCCGCGCTGCTGTCGCGCATCCCGCTGCACACGGGCGAGACCATGCTCATTCCGGCCCCGCTGTTCCACACCTGGGGACTGGCGGCGCTGCAACTGAGCACCGCTCTGCGCGCGACCGTGGTGCTGCCGTCGCAGTTCGACGCCGAGGAATGCCTGCGCCTGGTGGCCGAGCACCGGGTGCGGACCCTGATCGTGGTGCCGATCATGGTGCACCGCATCCTGGAGCTGCCCAAGCAGGTGCGGGCCCGTTACGACACCTCCAGCCTCCGCGTGGTGGCCAGTTGCGGCGCGCCGCTGGCGGCCAGCACGGTGCTGGACTTCATGGACGCCTTCGGCGAGATCCTCTACAACGTCTACGGTTCCACCGAGGTCTCCTGGGCCACCGTCGCCGACCCGGCCGACCTGGCGGCCGCACCGGCCACCGCGGGCAGGCCACCGCTGGGCACCAGGGTGGCGGTGCTCGGTCCCGATCACCGCCCGGTGCCGGTCGGCGCCACCGGGCACGTCTTCGTCGGCAACCACATGCTCTTCGACGGCTACGTCAACGCCGCGCCGCCGGAGGAGGCCGACGGCATGCTCGACACCGGCGATCTCGGCTATGTCGACGCCTCCGGCAGGCTGCACATCGCGGGCCGCGACGACGAGATGATCATCTCCGGCGGCGAGAACGTCTTCCCGCGCCCGGTCGAGGAGGCGCTGTCGTACCTGCCGCAGGTGCGCGAGGTCGCGGTGGTCGGCGTGCCGGACCGCGAGTACGGGCAGCGCCTGGCGGCCTTCGTGGTGAAGAAGGAGGGCGCCGGACTGGATTCGGAGATGGTGCGCACCTACATCCGCAACCGGCTCAGCCGGTTCTCGGTGCCGCGCGATGTCACCTTCCTCAACGCGCTGCCGCGCGGGGACACCGGCAAGATCCTCAAGCGGATGCTGGCCGGTCCCGGCGGGGAGCCTGCCCAGCATCCGATCATCGGCACCATCGCGCCGAATTCCTGACCGCCGCCCGCCTGAGTATCGGCTCCCGGCCCGCTCAGCGCGCCAGCGGCTCGTCCACCGTCTCGGGTCCGCGACGACGCAGGGCGTCGAGCAGTCCGCGGGTGTACTGGGGCGGCGAGGCGTGCACCGACAGCGTGTTGGCCACCGCGCGATAGGCCGACAGGTCGGCCTCCTTGTCCAGGTACAGCGCCCCGGTCAGCTGCTGCAGATAGACGATGTCGGGCAGGTCGGACTCGGTGAAGCGCAGCATGGTGAACCCGCCGTCGGTCAGCGCGGGACCGCCGACGTGGTCGGGCAGCACCTGCAGGGTGATGTTGGGCCGGTCGATCACCTCCGCCAGCCGGTCCAGCTGCCGGCGCCAGACCGTCGAGCCGCCGATCGGCCTGCGCAGCGCCGACTCCTCCACGATCAGCCACACCTGCGGTGGGTCCGGCCGATCCAGGATGTGCTGCCTGCGCATGCGCAGCGCCACCCGGCGTTCGACGACGTGGGCGGGCTCGGTCGGATGCGCCAGGGTCAGCAGCGCGCGAGCGTAGTCGGCGGTCTGGAACAGCTCGGGGACCGCCCTCGGCTCGTAGCAGCGGATGAGCCGGGCGCCCTGCTCGAGGCCGAGGTAGGTGTCGAACCACTTGGGTAGCCAGTCCGAGTCGCGGTGCCACCACCCCGAGGCGTTCGCCCGGCGGGCCAGCTCGAGGAACTCCGCTCGCTCGGTCTCGTCGGTCACCCCGTACAGCCTGAGCAGGTCGATGAGATCGCGCTCGCGGAATCCAGTGCGGCCCAGCTCGAGCCTGCTGATCTTGGAATGCGATCCGCGGATCGCCTCGCCCGCCTGCTCTCTGGTGATGCCGTGCGCCTCACGCAGTCGCCGCAGCTTGCCGCCGAGAATCATCCGAAGCACGGTTGGACCACCTTTGTGCGCGTCTTCGCTTGCCGGTGAACGCTTTTCGGGACTGGACATGTCGAGGAGCCGACCTTCCGTGGAACGCATCCATAGAGTCTGCCATGCGCGAGAGGTATGACTCCACAACTAAACCGGAGTGTCTTCCGTCATAATGCGAGATACGCGAACGCCGTTCACCGCAGGCACTTTCGGCGACGACTAGGCTGGCCGAGGACGAGAAGGGCGACCGCCCGGCACGAGACGAGGAGGCGCAGCGGTGCGACTGTGGCGACTCGCACTCCCCGGCCCGTCGCGCACCCGGCTCGGCGCGCTCGGCTGCTGCCTGTTCCTGACGTCCAGCCCGGCGCTCGCGGCATGCGGCGGGGACGACCCCGCTCCCCCGGCATCCGACCCGACGGCGGCCGTCGCGACCTCGCTCACCACCTCCCCCGCGCCGACCCAGGCCACGCTCCACTCCGAGGACCCGGCACCGCCCGCGCGGACGTGGACCACCTCCCCGCGCCCCACCGTCGATCCCTACGCGGGGCAGCCGCTCATCGAGCGTGTGGATTGGACCCGGACCGTCGACGGCGACCGATTGCTCGTCTTCCCCACCCGTGCCGGGCGCGACACCACCTTCCCCGGCGCCGAGCAGCGCGCCTGGACGGAGATCCTCGCTCTGTCGCCCGCGGCCGACTCCCCCGGCATGTACGACCAGTTCGTCTGCCACTGGCACTGGGCCCGGCTGGTGCGACCGGACAAGCCGAGCTGGAACCTCGAGCCGTGGCGCCCCGCCGTCGGGTATGAAGGAACGGTGGCCGCTTCCTGCAATCCCGGCGGCCCCGAGCGCTGACGGCCGGCCGCCCCACGCCAGACCCGAGGGCATACCCGGCGCCATCACATCGAACAGGACCGAGAGCGCGACAGGAAGGACATCGACCATGGACGTGGCGATCGCGGGCGGGCACGGCAAGATCGCCCTGCACCTGGCCGAGCAGCTGAGCGGGCAAGGCCATCGGGTGCGCGCGCTGATCCGCAATCCCGACCACGCCGACGATGTGTCGGCCACCGGCGCGACGCCGGTGCTGCTCGACCTCGAGCGGGCGGGCGTCGAGGAGGTCGCCGAGGCCGTCGCGGGCGCGGACGCGGTGGTGTTCGCCGCGGGCGCGGGGCCCGGCAGCGGCGCGCCCCGCAAATACACCGTCGACCGGGACGGCTCGATCCTGCTCGCCGACGCCGCCGAGCGCGCGGGCGTGCGCCGCTTCCTGCAGATCTCGGCCATGGGCGCCGACGAACCGCCCGCCACCGGTGACGAGGTGTGGGTGGCCTACCTCGACGCCAAGGCCCAGGCCGAGGCCGACCTGCGGTCAAGGGACCTGGACTGGACCATTCTGCGACCGGGGCGGCTGGTCGACTCCGCCCCCGCCGGATCGGTCACGCTCAGCGCCGGACGGGTGGGTCGCGACAGTATCGCCCGCGCGGACGTGGCCGCGGTGATCGCGGCCGTGCTGCCCGCGCCGAACACCGTCCACACCACTCTGGAGCTGGTCGAAGGCGGCACACCGATCGCCGAGGCCGTCGCCGAAATTGTTAGCTGAACAATTGCCGAACTGATCTGCGCACCAACGTGATCAGAACCTGGCAACCGGTCGGAATCAACGTTCCCGCGCCCCTGCGGATTCGTTTTCATCACGATTGCGCGTGCCTGCTCCCCTTCCATTGACAGAAGCGGTAGACCAAGAGGCAAGGCGGGCGAGATCACGCGGAGCCGATCGAACCACCGCGGGACCTGCCCTCCGGCACCACCGGTGAGTGCAGGCCCGGACCGCGCCGGCTCCCACCGACAGCACCACCCCACGCCCGGCCGGACCTGGCGGCACCCGATCCGACAGGCCGCGAGCGGCGACAACACCGCCGCGCGACGGGCAGCGTTCGGTATTCACGCGGTAAATATTCGGCTGCGGTCGTAGACGGCGAAGCCTCGTTCGACGTGTTGTACGCAGGCTGCACACGCACGAAAATCCAACTGCGTGAATACAAATGGACGGTGCAGATGTACTTGCATTTGCAAGATGCACGGTCCTAGACTCGGAATCGCAGGACAAATCAGGGGACAACCAGGGGCGGCTGTTACGGCGAATCTGCGGCAATGTCGCCAGGAATTAGCCGCGCCATCGAAAGTCAGGGGCGTTCAGATGAATCATTCACTCATTGACGGCCACGTCGGGCTCGTCGAATCCGAACCGGCCGTCCAGCCACCGATCGGCAGGACGATGACCACATCCCAGGCCGGCATACCGTCGGCCCGATCCGGGCAGGCCGCAGGCAGGTACACGCGAGAGACCGCGGTCGCCTTCGTCATCGACGCGGTGGAGTCGACCGGCGCGGCGACGCGCGACGACTTCGACATCGACCGGATCGTCAGCACCGCGCACGAGCTCGCGGAGGACTGGGATCTGAACACCCTGCAGCCGGAGACCTTCTGGCGCATCGCCTCCAGCTGCATCAAGCCCTGAGGGCGCGAGCCCGCGCGACACCGCGCGGGCGCCCAGCGTCACCCGGCCCGCGGTACCGCGCGGCCGCGGCCGTCACCGTCGAGAACACGGCGGCCCCCCCAGACACGAGCGTGGGGGGGGGGGGGGGGGGGGGGGGGGGGGGCGCCCCCGCCCCGCGGGGGCGCCGCGCGGGGGCGCGCGGCGAGAATTTGTATAGGAGGCGGGGGGGGGGGGGGGCGGCGCGCGG
>NZ_JARWRU010000175.1 GCF_029867845.1 Nocardia farcinica
ACCGAGGCCTGGCTCTCCGCGGCCGCCAGCTCGGCGCCGAGGTCGCGGGCCTGCTGCCGGTAGCCGTCCAGCGCCTCGGCGGCGGCCCGCTCGCGACCCATGCCCGCGGCGTAGGCGGTGAATGTGGCCTGCCAGCTGACCGGCTCGCCGACCAGCACGGTCGGGGCGATCGCGCCGAGGGCGTCGAAGCCGGCCGCGCCGGCGGGGGCCTCGCCGAGGATCAGATCGGGGTCGAGGTCGGCGATGCGGGCGAGGTCGGGCTCGCCCGCCCCGCCCACGGGCGGGATCTCCAGCACGCCGGTGCCCAGGTATTGCGGCTGCGGCCGGGGGCCGTCCAGGACGGTCGCGCCGACCACCCGCTCCCACAGGCCGAGCGCGCACACCGCGTCCAGCGCCGAGGTGCTGAGCACCACGATGCGCTGCGGGTCGGCGGGGACCTCGGAGACGCCGGCGGCGTGGGTGACGGGACGGGTGCCGGACGGTTGGTCCGGCGCGCTCGGCAGCGGGCAGGCGTGGGTGGTGTCGCGCTCGAGGCCGACCACGCCCGCCCCCGCGATATTGGTGGTGGTGCGCACGATGGTGCTCGCGTCGTCGGACCGGTCGCCGCACCCGGTCAGCGCCAGCGCGGCCGCCGCCGCCACGGCCGCGACCCCGAATCGGGTGGCCACGGTGCGATTTCGAGTGTGTGCGGGGGCGCTGTCCGACATGCGGGAGAGGGTACCGGTGCGGCGGCGGCCACGGGCGCGGTGGGGCACACCCGCCTTCCGTCCGCCCGCACCCCGCGTCGCGGGCAGACGGAAGACGGCATAGCGCCGGGGACGAGCGGGCTCAGGAGGGCGCGGTGTTCCCGGCGTTGTCGTCCCCACCGACCTCGTCCCGACCGACCTCTTCCCGACCGACGTTGCTTCCACCGACACAGAACCGCGCGCCCGTCGGATCGGTGAGCACCGCCATCCGCCCGTACGGGCTGTCCTCGGCCGGGTGCACCACTGTCGCGCCGAGCCGGACCGCCGTCGCGACGGTGGCGTCGACGTCGGCGGAACCGAAGTAGACGTTCCAGCCGGGCAGCGCCGCCTCGGCCGGCACGGCGGTCGCGTCCATCACCCCGCCGCGCATGGGGTGCGTGGCGTGGATGGTGCTGTAGCGGAATCCGGGCGGGCCGGGCAGTTCGGTGACGTCGCGCCAGCCGAACACCTCGCGATAGAACGACAGCGTCTTGTCGTAGTCCGGGGTGTGCAGCTCGAACCAGCCCGGTTCGCCGTGCCGCCACATGTCGTCCTGCCCTATCGGCGCGGTCTCGATGCCGGCGAATCGCCCGCGCTGCCAGACGCCGATCCCCGAGCCCGCCGAATCGGCCAGCACGGCCATCGTGCCCAGCTCGCCGACCGCCATCGGCGGCAGCACCACCGCGCCGCCGTTGGCGGTCGCGGCCTCGGCGGTGGCGCGCGCGTCCTCGGCGGCCAGATAGACCGTCCACTGGTCGGGGCCGTCCTCGGGGGCGGACTTGCCCATCCCGCCCGCGACGGCCAGGCCGCCGGACCGGAAGGTGAGGTACCCGCCGAAATCGTCGTCACGTTCGGCGGTCCAGCCGAACAGTTCGCCGTAGAAGGCGATCGCGCGGCCGGGATCGGCGGTGAACAGTTCGACCCAGACGGGATCGCCGGGCTCGGTAGCGCTCATGGTTCGGTCTCCTCGGTGCTCGCTCGCGCCGGTGCGCGTTCGCACCCGGCGGACGGCGGGTGCCGTCACCGGTGCAGACGACCTCGGGGCGGCGAACTCATCGGTGTGCCGGAAAGTCCGTCGGACCAGGTGTAGCGTGCGATGTGGGGGACACGAGCGGGACCGGCGGCATCGGAATACGACGCTGTGGACACCGAAATACGACGCAGAGTAGGACCACGTGCGTCCCGGCGATCGAGCACGGTTTACGATCATCGGAGCGCAAGCGAACTGTCCGCTGTTCCGGTAACGGGATGTGTGCGAGCAGCGGAGCCTGCGGCGACCTAAAGGCACCTTCAGGAGGATCAGTGACTGCGGTAGAGCCCAGACCAGTCCCTCAGTTGGAAGCGACTCGACCGTATCCGGCTCGGACCGGACCCAAGGGTTCTTTCCTCTACAAGATGGTCACCACGACCGACCCGAAGGTGCTCGGCACCATGTACCTGGTGACCGCGACGAGCTTCTTCCTCATCGGCGGCCTGATGGCCCTGCTGATGCGTGGTGAGCTCGCCCGCCCGGGTCTGCAGTTCCTGTCGCCGGAACAGTTCAATCAGCTGTTCACCATGCACGGCACGATCATGCTGCTGTTCTACGCGACCGCGATCGTGTTCGGCTTCGCCAACATCATCCTGCCGCTGCAGATCGGCGCCCCCGACGTCGCCTTCCCGCGCCTGAACGCGTTCAGCTACTGGCTGAACCTGTTCGGCGCCACCATGGCGACCGCGGGCTTCGTCACCCCCGGCGGCGCGGCGGACTTCGGCTGGACGGCGTACGTGCCGCTGACCGACATCCTGCACTCGCCCGGCGTCGGCACCGACCTGTGGATTCTGGGCCTGGCCGTCTCCGGTCTCGGCACCATCCTGGGCGGCGTGAACATGCTGACCACCGTGGTCTGCATGCGCGCCCCCGGCATGACGATGTTCCGCATGCCGGTGTTCACCTGGAACATCGCCGTCACCAGCGTGCTGGTGCTGCTGGCCTTCCCGCTGCTGACCGCCGCGCTGTTCGGCCTGGCCTACGACCGTCACCTCGGCGGCCACATCTACGACCCGGCCACCGGCGGCATCCTGCTCTACCAGCACCTGTTCTGGTTCTTCGGCCACCCCGAGGTGTACATCATCGCGCTGCCGTTCTTCGGCATCGTCTCGGAGATCTTCCCGGTCTTCAGCCGCAAGCCGATCTTCGGTTACACCACGCTGA
>NZ_JARWRU010000176.1 GCF_029867845.1 Nocardia farcinica
CCGCCCGCCCCCCCCCCCCCCCCCCCCGCCGCCGCGGGCCCTGACCGCTCCGTCGACGGTCCGCCGGGGGCGATCGTGGCGCCCGTTACTATCGGTCGCCGTGGCTGACATCATGGTCCGGCCGCGGACGGTCTCCGCGGGCGATTCGGAAAACCCGCCGCGGCAACCGGATTCCCGGTCGGCCTCGGCACGTCCGATCGCCCTGATCGCCGCGCTGATCGCGATCGGGTGCGCGATCGCGGTGCCGCTGCTGCCCGTCCGGGTCGACGCGGCCACCCTGAACTGGCCGCAGCACGGCGCGGCCGACAGCATCGAAGCGCCGCTGGTCGGCTATGCGCCGCTGATCTTCGAGACCACGATCCCGTGCGCGGCCGTGGACGGGATCGGCCCGGGCGGCGGCACGCTCGTCGCCAGCGGCCCCACCGGCTCACCCGACCTGGAGCGGCACGGCTTCCTCGCCCGTGTCACCGCGGCCACCGAGGACGACCCCGCCCGCCTGGACGTGGTGTTGCGCAACCAGGCGCTGTTCAGCGTCCCGGTCACCGAACTCGCTCCCGGCTGTGCCCTGGCGGTGCGCGCCGACGCCGCGGCGGCCACCGCGGAGCTGACCGGCTACGCCGGGGAGTCCACCGTCCGGCTCGACGGCGACTACCGCCCGCAGCTGGTCGGCATCTACAGCGACCTCACCGACGCCGCGGGCGCCGCGGTGACCGCCGAGATCGACAGCCGCTTCTCCTCCACCCCGACTCCGCTCAAGCGCGCCGCCATCTGGCTGGCCCTGATCGCCACCGCGGTAGCCCTGGTGGCCCTGCACCGCATCGACCGCGAGGACGGCAGGCGCTCCCGTCGCGTCCTGCCCCGGCTGCGTGGCCTGACCGTGCTCGACGGCGTGGTGGTCGGCGTGCTGGTGCTCTGGCATTTCATCGGCGCCACCACCTCCGACGACGGCTACCAGTTCGGCATGGCCCGCGCCTCGGGCGTGTCCGGGTACATGGCCAACTATTTCGCCTATTTCGGGGTGCCGGAGAACCCGATCGGCACGCCCTATTACGACCTGATCCGGGTCATGTCCGAGATCACCACGGCCAGTCCGTGGGTGCGTCTGCCCGCCCTGGTCGCGGGCATCCTGGTGTGGTTGCTGCTGAGCCGGGAGGTGGTGCCGCGCCTCGGCGTCGCGGTGCGCCACGACCGGCTGGCGGTGTGGACCGGAGCGCTCGGTTTCCTCGCGGTGTGGCTGCCCTACAACAACGGCCTGCGCCCGGAGCCGCCGGTCGCGCTCGGACTGCTGCTGACCTGGGTGTCGGTGGAACGTGCCATCGCCACCCGCAGGCTGGCGCCCGCCGCTGTGGCCGTGCTGGTCGCCGCGTTCACCATCACCGCGGGTCCCTCCGGGATCATCTGCCTCGCGGCGCTGGCGGCGGGCATCCGCCCGGTGGCGCGCACGGTCATGCGCCGGGCAGGCGATGCCGGGTCGCTCGGCCGGCGCCTGCTCGGCTACGCCACCCTGCTCGCGCCGCTGGGAGCGGCCGGTCTGCTCGTGCTGGCGGTGGCCTTCGCCGACCAGCCGTTGAGCGCGGCCACCGAGATGCGGCGGGTGCATCACGCCATCGGCCCCGACGTGCCGTGGTTCCAGGAGTACCTGCGTTACCAGTACCTGTTCCAGCCGGAGATCGACGGCTCGATCGGCCGCCGCGTCGGCATCTTCATGATGCTCGCCGGACTGGTCATCGGTGTCGCGGTGCTGCTGCGCCGTGGCGGGCGGATCCCGCTCACCGCGGCCGGACCCTCGCGCAGACTGCTCGGCGCCACGGCGGGCGCGCTGCTGCTCATCATGATCACGCCCACCAAGTGGACCCACCACTTCGGCGTGTACGCGGGCGTGGCGGGCGGTGTGGCGGTGCTCGCGGCCATGGCGGTCGGTCCGAGGGTGCTGCGGGCGCCGCGCAACCGGGCGCTGTTCGCCGCGGCGGTGGCTTTCCTGCTGGCGCTGGTGTTCTCCGGCACCAACGGCTGGTGGTACGTCTCCTCCTACGGCATGCCGTGGTGGGACAAGTCGCCCGCGATCGCCGGGATCGGTTTCAACAAGCTGTTCCTCGCGCTGGCGCTGGCGCTGCTGGCGGTGGCCGCCTGGTGGCACGTGCGCGCCCCCGACGACGGAGTGCCGCACCGGGTCTCGCGCGGCTGGTGGCGGCTGGCGGCGTCGCCGCCGCTGACCATCGCGCTGGCGGCGCTGGTGCTGTGGGACCTCGGCTCCTTCGCCAAAGCGGCGGTGGCGCAGGGCGAATCGTTCTCCCTGGCCCGCTCGAACCTGGCGGCGGTGACCGGCGAGCCGCACGCGCTGGCCGGATACGTGCTGGTGGAACAGGATCCGAACGAGGGCATGCTGGAACCGCTGAACGGGGACGCGCTGTCCACCTTCACCGGGACCGGCGAGGGGTTCACCCCGGCGGGCGTGGCCGACGACCTGCGCCCGGACTCGGAGGACAACTCCTCCGGCAGCATCGCCGACGCGCTCGGCGCCGACTCCTCCGACAACGAGTCGGCCGGCCGCGCCACCGCCGCACTGCCGTTCGGCCTCGACCCGGCGCGGGTGCCGGTCATGGGCAGTTACCGCTCCGGCGACGCCGGACCCGCCGAACTGACCACCGGCTGGTACCGGCTGCCCGCCGTGGCCGACCGCCGCGACATCATCGCGCTCAGCGCGGCGGGCCGCATCCGCTCGGTCGACGCCGACGGCGTGGTGACCGACGGCCAGCAGGTGGAGATCGAATACGGCATCGCCGACGGCGCGGGCGAGGCCAGGCCGCTGGGCCGGGTCACCCCGATCGACATCGGGCCCGCCCCGTCGTGGCGCAACCTGCGGGTGCCGTTCACCCGGATCCCGGCCGAGGCCGACGTCATCCGGGTGGTCGCCGTCGACCGCGACCGCAATCCCGCGCAGTGGCTGGCGCTCACCCCGCCGCGCATGCCGCGGACCGTCACCCTGGACGAGTTCGTCGGCAGCGAGCAGCCGGTGCTCATCGACTGGATGGTGGGCCTGCAGTTCCCGAAGCAGCGCCCGTTCGACCACCGGTACGGCATCGCCGAGGTCCCGGCCTACCGCATCCTGCCCGACCGGGGCGGCGCCGCGGTCACCAACCTGTGGCAGTCCCACGACAGCGGCGGCCCGCTCGGCTGGACCGGCAAACTGCTGTCCGCCCGCGCCCTGGCCACCTACCTCGACGGTGACTGGGACCGCGATTGGGGCGAGCTGCAACAGTTCACCCGCTTGGACGACTCGGCCGTGCCCGCCGAACCGGAGATCACCCGCCACGATCACAGCGGTCTGTGGTCACCGGGGGCGATCAACACCTCCTACTGAGGCCGTGAGGTCCGCCCGCGCCGCACCGGCCCGACGGCGGGACGCGCGTCTGCCGGTACGTGACGGAATGTTCAGGCGGACGGGCCGAACCCCGGCGTGATCCGCTCGGCGAGCGCGACCAGGTCGGCGCCGGTGAGCCCGGGGTAGCCGTGCAGCATGTCGCGCCAACGGGACGGGACCGCCGAGGCGCCCCACCTGGCGCCGAGCAGTCCGCCCGCGATGGCGGCCGTGGTGTCGGTGTCGCCGCCCGCGCGCACGCACCGTGCCAGCGCGGCGGCCAGGTGATCGGGCGAGTTCGCGTCCGTGGTGGTGACGGCCCACCAGGCGGTCTGGAGCGCGTGCACGACCCAGCCGTTGTTCGGGAAGTGGCCGGGGCCGCCGGTTTCGGCCTCGTCGAGCAGGCGGTGCCAGTCGGCGGCGGTGTCGAGGGCGTCGGCGGCCGCGCGCACGCCGTCGAAATTCGCGTGGAGCACGGCGTGGCGGATGCCGAGGGGCCAGATGCGGCAGGCCTCGGCGGCTTGCGGGTCGCTGTGGGTGAGCAGGCTGACCTCGGCGGCGGCGCGGTCGCAGGCGCTCGGGTCGTCCAGATGGACCAGCGCGATGGGCGCGGTGCGCATGAGCGAGCCGTTGCCGCCGGTGCGGCCCGCCAGCGCGTCCGAGCGGGCCCGCATGGCGGCGGCGGACGCCGGGCGGCCGGAGAGCACCTTGGATGTCTGCACGCCGATGTCGGCCGGGCCGGACTCGTACCAGCGCACGAAGCCCGCGGCGACGGCGTCCAGGTCGAGGCCGGGGCGGCGCTCGTCGGCGGCCAGCGCGATGGCCAGCGCCATGGCGGTGTCGTCGGTCCACTCCCCGGGAGCGAAATCGCCCAGGCCACCGCCGATCATGTCGATCGGCACATGTTCGCCGGGACGGGTGAACTCGTAGCCCGCGCCGAGCGCGTCGCCCGCGGCGGTGCCGAGCAACACGCCCGCCATCCGGTCGCGCAGGGCGGCCCGCGCCGGATCGGCCGCTGCGCCCGCGGTCGGCGCGCCCGCGTCGGGTGTCACGGACATCCCGCCGGTGGTCCCGTCGGCGAATGCGTTCACGGCTCGCTACCCCTCGTGGTCCGGCACGCGCGGTCCGCGTGCGCGGCACCGAATCTACCGTCTGCCGGCTCGGTCACGCCGCGCTCGCATCGGCGCAACACACGGGCATCGCCGCGGGTCCACCGGCCCCTCGGTCGGCCACCGGCGTCTCCAGATGGACCGCTACCGGCTGTCGCGCATCGCTGCCTGGCCCGACGCGGTGGTATCGCCATCGGGGGCCGCCGCGGCAGACTCGGCGGGGGCCTCGGTGCGGGAGCGCAGTTCGCGGCGGGCGCGTCGGCCGCGCCGCAGCGCGTCGGCGGAGAAGACGGCCAGCGCGATCCAGATGAGGGCGAACCCGGCCCAGCGGGATGCGGGCATCGGCTCGTGCGCGACCGCCACACCCCAGGCCATCTGCATGGCGGGGGTCAGATATTGCAGCAGCCCCATCGTGGACAGCGGCACCCGCTGGGCGGCGACGGCGAACAGCAGCAGCGGCACCAGCGTCACCGGGCCGGTCGCCATGAGCAGCCCGGCCTCCACCGGCCCGTCGAACAGGGTGTTGGCGCCGGTGACCGACAGGAAGACCAGAAAGGCGAGCGCGAAGGGCGCCGAGACCAGTCCCTCGGCGGCCAGGCTTCGCATGGCGTCGAGCCGGATCACCTTCTTGACCAGGCCGTAGAGCGCGAACGACACGGCGAGCACGAGCGCGATGTAGGGCGGCCTGCCGTAGTCGACGGTCAGCACCACCACGGCCGCCGCGCCGAGGCCGAGCGCCACCCACTGCGCCGCGGCCAGCCGCTCCCGGAAGATCAGCACCCCGAACGCCACGGTGACCAGCGGATTGGTGAAGTAGCCGAGCGCGCATTCCACCACGTGTCCCGAGGTCACGCCGTAGACATAGACACCCCAGTTGATCGAGATGGCCACCGAGGCCAGAGCCGCCAGCCGCCAGGTGCGGGCGTCGATCTCCCGCAGCTCGCGCAGCCGCCCGGCGACTGCCAGCACCGCCAGCGCGGCCACCACCGTCCACACGATCCGCTGCGCCAGGATCTCCACCGCGCTCGCGAAGGCCAGCAGGCCGAAGAAGGCGGGGAACAGACCCCACGAGAAATACGCGCCAACGCCGAAGGCGACTCCCGGGACCGATCTGGCTGCACGCACGCGGCGAACGTTACCGCCGCTACCGATCTTCTGCTGTCGGCGGACGAGGTCCATGTCCGTGAACGGCGATGGCCGCGCGTTCGGCCGCACGGACCGGACCACCGTCGCGATCCCGCTCGCCGGCCGGTTTGACCGCCGCCGCAGTGGTGATTCGGAAGACACCGGCACCTCGGCCGGAGCGCCACCGGAGGTCGTCATGCGCCAACGGGCTCTGCTGTCAACCCTGCTGCTCGCCTGCGCGTGCCTGTCGGCTCCGGCCGCGGCGATCGCCGACCCCGCGCCGCCGCAACCGGCCACCGACTCCGCCGCCGAACCGGTCGAGCGCACCACCATCGCCGGGCGTGTCGACCGCGGCGCCGGCTGGGAACTCGGGCAGGCGAACGCCCCGCGCGGGGCGCTGTCACTGGCCAAGCTGTACCTCGCCGACCACGCACTGCGGCACGGCGACGGCTCGGCCGCCGACACCGCGCTCGGCGAGCGCATGATCCGCTGGTCCGACGACGCGGCGGCCGACACGCTGGCCGCCCGCTATCCGAATGCGATCGCCGCGATCGCCGCCGAGTACGGCCTGACCGCGACCATGCCCGCCGGGCACTGGAGCGCCTCGGCCACCAGCAGCGCCGACGCCGCCGATTTCCTGATCACCCTGACCCGCACCCACCCGTTCTCACCGATCCTCACCTGGATGGCCACCGCGGGCGACCACGCCGTCGACGGCACCCCGCAGGACTGGGGCACTTCCAGGGTCCCGGGGGTGCTCGGCACCAAGTGGGGCTGGTCGGACTTCGGCGCACCGGACGTCGCCTCGGTCTCCTACGGACCCGGTTTCACCGTGGCGGCGCACACCTACGGCAGCGCGGAGGACCAGACCGCCGACGTGCTCGCCGCGCTCCCGCAGATCCTCGGGGCGATCGCCGGGGCGCCGCCCGATGCGGTGGAACAGCTGGACGGCATCGCCGGGGAGTTCGCGGGCGGTCGGTGAGCGGTCCGCTCGCGTCGGGCGGACCGAGCTCGGACAAGCCGATTTCAGCCGAGGGCGGCGACCGCCGCGCGGGCGGCTTCGGCGACGAGCGCGTTGTCGGGCTCGGCTTGCGGGTCGGTGGTCGAGGTCATGACCGCGAGGACGATCGGGGCGCGGCCCGGTGGCCAGGCGACGGCGACATCGAGGGCACCGCCGTAGGCGGGGGTGCCGGTCTTGTCGCCGACGGTCCAGTCCGCGGGCAGGCCCGCGCGGACGCGGGTGTCACCGGTGGTGTTGGCGATCAGCCAGCCGGCGAGCCGGTCGCGTTCCGGCTCGGCGAGGACGTCGCCGACGACGAGCGCCCGGTAGTCGGCGGCCAGGGCGGCGGGAGTGGTGGTGTCGCGCTCGTCGCCGGGGGTCGCGGTGTTCAGCTCGGTCTCCCAGCGGTCCAGGCGCGAGGTGTCGTCGCCGAGGGAACGCAGGAAGGCGGTGAAACCCTCGGGACCGCCGAGCAGTTTCAGCAGCTGGTTGCCCGCGCCGTTGTCGGAGACGGTGACAGCGGCCTCGCACAGCTGTGCCACCGTCATCCCGGATTCGACGTGCTGCTCGGTGACCGGCGAGTATTCGACGAGCTCGTCGGGGCCGTAGCGGACGACCTGCTCGAAGAAGCCGGAGTCGAGCGGATGGTCGCGCAGCAACGCGCCGCAGGCCAGGCCCTTGAAGGTGGAGGCCATCGGGAAGCGCTCGTGCTCGCGATAGGCCACCGTGCGCCCGGTGCCGGTGTCGACGGCGAAGACGCCGAGACGGGCGGCGGAGTTCGCCTCCAGCGCGGCGAACGGCGCGATGTCGGCGGCCACGGAGGTCACGGCGGCGCTGGTGGTCGTTCCGGCGGGCGCGGTGGTGCCGGGGTCGGCGCCGCACGCGGCAGGCAACGCGAGCGCCGGTGCCAGCAGCGTGGCGGCGAGCAAGCGGATGCGACGGGACTTTCGGTGCTGTGGTGCGGAGAAGTTCACCCGCCGACCAGATCACGTCCCCGGTCTCCCCGGCCAATATCGCCGGGTGCGCGCCGCGAGTCGCGGTCGGTATCGCCGCAGGTCCGAGCCGTGGCGGGCGCGGGGAAACCAACCGGGCCGCGACGGGATCGCCCGCCGCCGCCCGCGGCGGTTGATTCAATGGCCGCATGGATCTCATCCGCCACCTGCGCTTCTTCGTCGCGGTCGCCGACGAGGGGCACTTCGGGCGGGCGGCGGCCGCGCTCGACATGACCCAGCCGCCGTTGTCGCAGGGACTGCGCAGGCTCGAGCGGTTCCTCGGCGTCGAACTCGTGCACCGCACCAGCCGGGGCGCCCACCTCACCACCGCGGGCAGGCAGCTGTTGCCGCGCTCGCGGCTGCTCGTCGACGACGCCGACCGCCTGTGCGCCGAAGCAGGCCGCATCGCCCGCGCCCGCGGCCTGGTTCATCTCGGCGTGACCGCCGCCCTGCCCGACCGGCTCGTAACCGCCTGTGTCGCCGCGCTGCGGCAGCGCACCGGGGCCACGGTGACGACCACGGTGGGCGCCACCGTGGACCTGCTCGCCGACCTGCGCGCCGGGCTGTGCGAGGTGGCCGTCATCGACCATCCCGCCCTGCTCGACGGCGTCGAAGCCGGGCCGATCGTGAAGATCCCGCGCCGGGTGCTCGTGCCCGCCGATCACCGCAGCGCCCACGCCGACCGTCCCACCCTCCGCATGCTCGCCGACCTGACCTTCGCCTGCCCGCCCCGCGCCGCCAACCCGCCCGCCTTCGACACCGTCCTCGACCTGCTGCGCGAACGCGGCCTCGACCCGAGGTCCGTCACCGCCCGTGACGACCGCGCCGTTCTCGCCGCCGTCGCCGCGGGCGCCGGCTTCGGCCTGACCACCATGCCCCCGGCCGAGATACCCGGCATCGCCTGGCTCGACCTCGCCCCACAGGCCATCGCCCTGCGCGTGCGCGTCGCCCACCGTCCCGGCGACCGGCCGCGCACGGACCGGGAGCCGGGGCAGGTGCAGACGGTCGCGACGGCCTCCGGCCGCCCCACGGCGGGCGCGACCGATGCCGCGTCGTTCGCGGCGATCCTCGACCAGGTGCTCTACCGCGAGCGTCTGCGATGAGCGCCGCGCGCCGGCGACACACCGAGCAGGATCGGCGGGTGCAGTTCTGGCGAACAGGATCGCCCCGCCTCGGAGCTGCTCCGCCGGAAACCGACCCGCTGCGCGCGGCGGCCGGTCGCATCCGTGCCGTCTTCGCCGACGCGGGCTGCACGGGCCGGCTGCACGCCCGCCGTTGCGATCTCGGCGCGGCCGGGGAGGGGCCGCCGGGCGGCGGGGCGGAGATCGAGGTCGACGGCCGGGCCCGCGTGGTCACCGCCTCGGTCTACAAGCTGGTGCTGCTGGTGGCCTTCTGCCGGGCGGTGGAGGCGGGCCGGATCGACCCGGTCGCCCGGCTCACCGTCGACCCGGCCGAGTGCACGCCGGGCCCGACCGGTCTGGCCGCACTGCGCGATCCGGTGACCATGAGCCGCCGTGACCTGGCGACCTCCATGATGACCGTCTCCGACAACGCCGCCGCCGACGTGCTGCTGGGCGAGATCGGCCTCGGCGCGGTCGAGGAGCTGGTCGCCGAGCTGGGGCTGACCGGGACCAGGATCGTGGGCGGCACCGCCGACGTGCACCGCGGCCTGCTGCGCGACACCGACACCCACACCACCGCCGAGGCGTTCGCCGCGCTGGCCGACAACGACGAGGCCCACACGGTCTCGGCCTACGACCCCGCCTACACCAGCGCGACCACGCCGGAGGAGATGACCAGGCTGCTGCGCGCGCTGTGGGCGGGCCGGGTGCTCTCGCCGGCGCAGACCGCCTTCGTGCGCTCGGTGATGGCCGCGCAGGTGTGGCCGCACCGCATCGCGGCGGCGTTCCCGCATCGCGGGGTCACGGTGG
>NZ_JARWRU010000177.1 GCF_029867845.1 Nocardia farcinica
GGGGGCGCGCCGCGCGGCTCGTTCACGGGTCTGGCGCCCCCCCGCCGCGCCCCCCCCCCCGATGCGGGCGCCGCGGCGGGCGGTCGCCCGCGCCACCGCCGCCAGCGCTCCCACGGTGGCATCGCCGCCGACGCGGGTGGCCGCGGCGAGGATCTCCCGCAGTTCGGTGAGCGCGGTCTGCAACTGGACCGTGGACAGGCTGCGGTCCTGCGGGATCTCGGCGTGCTCGGTCAGCGCGGGCCCCGGCCCGTTGTCGACCAGTTGGACCGAGGAGACGGCGAAGACGTTGCTCGGCACCACGCGGGCGGTGACGGTGGCCGGGATGCGCCGGGCCGCGGCGGGTTCCAGTGCCAGCTCGACCCGCGCGGGCCCGCCGTCGAGCGCGGGTGTGACCGTGCCGACCGTGCCGACGAGCAGGCCGCGGAACTTGACGTCCGAACGCGGCGGCAGCCCGTCGCCGAGCTGGTCGAGCACCGCGACCACCTCGACCCTGTCGTCGAAGCGGCCGGTCGACTTCATCAGCAGCAGCGCGACCACCGCGCCGATCACCAGCAGCAACGCCAGCCCTCGGCCGGCGAGGGAGAACCCCGTGGGACCGCGGCCGTCGGCGTCGAACAGGATCGCCATGCTCACCCCCCGAGCCGCGCGCCGGCGCCGATGCCCCACAGGGCGACGGTCAGCAGCAGGTTGACGACGATCATGAGCGAGATGGCCGCGCGCATGGCGCGTCCGGCGGCGACGCCGACGCCCTGGGGCCCGCCCGCGGCGTAGAAGCCGTGGTAGCACTGCACGGTCGTGGTGATGGTGACGAACAGCAGTGCCTTGATCAGCGAGTACACGATGTCGGGACCGTTGAGCACCAGCTGGAAGTAGTGCTGGTAGGTGCCCGCCGACAGGCTGCCGGTCATCCCGACCACCAGTTGCACGGCCAGGTAGTTCACCGCCAGGCACATCAGGTAGAGCGGGACGATGGCCAGCATGGACGCCAGCAGCCGGGTGCTCACCAGGTACGGGATCGACCGGATCGCCATGGATTCCAGCGCTTCGATCTCCTCGGAGATGCGCATGGCGCCCAGCTGGGCGGTGAACCGGCAGCCCGCCTGCGCGGCGAAGGCCAGGCCCGCCATGATCGGCGCCAGCTCTCGGGTGGAGGCCGTGGAGGCGATCAGTCCGACGGTGGGTTCCATGCCGAGCAGGTGCAGCGCGTTGTAGCCCTCCAGCCCGACGATCGCCCCGCCCGCCGCGCCGAGCACGATGATGACCCCCGCCGTGCCGCCGCCGACGACCAGCGAGCCGTTGCCCCAGCTGACATCGGCGAGGATGCGCAGGAACTCGGCGCGATAGTGCCGCAGCGCCACCGGGATCGACACCAGCGCCCGCCAGGCGAACGTGCCGAGATGGCCGACCCGCATCAGCGCCACGCCTGCTCGGCTCGCGCCGGCGCGCAGCGTCCTGGTGCCCGGCGGGTGGTACGGCGCGGCCATCACAGCCCCTGCCGGGGGAACAGGATCATCGACAGCTGTGTGAAGACCACGTTGACCACCATCAGCAGCAGGATCGACGACACCACAGTGGAATTCACCGCATCGGCCACGCCGGCGGGACCGCCTCGGGTGGACAGTCCCTTCTCGCAGGCAACCACCGCCACGATCGCGCCGTAGACCACGGCCTTCACCAGGGTCAGCGCCAGGTCCTCGACGGTGGCGAAGGAGGCGAAGGTGGTCACGAAACTGCCGGGCGCGCCGTTCTGGGCGAAGACGTTGAACAGGTAGCCGGCCAGGAAGCCGACGAAGCACACCACCCCGGTCAGCGAGACGCCGACCAGCACCGCGGCGGCCAGCCGCGGCGCCACCAGTCTGCGCACCACCGAGAGGCCCATGACCTCGAGCGCGTCGATCTCGTCACGGATCTTGCGGGAGCCGAGGTCGGCGCACACGGCCGAGCCGACCGCGGCGGCCATGAGCAGCGCGGCCACCATCGGCGCGCCCTGCCGGATCACCGCCAGCCCGCTGGCCGCGCCTGCCAGCGAGGACGCGCCCACCTGCCCGGCCAGCAGGCCGAACTGGATGGACAGCGTCACCCCGATGGGCAGCGATACGAAGATGGTGGGCAGCACCGCCGCGGAGGACATGAACGCCGACTGCCGGACGAATTCGGCGAAGGCGAACCGCCCGGTCACCACGTCGAGCACCAGGTACTGCACGGCCCGCACACCGAGCACGAACTGCCCGCCGACGGTCGACAGCGCGGCGACCGGGTGGCGGCGCAGGTATCCGCGCCACCACTGCGCGATCTCTCGCGTCGCGACCTGCTGCGTCATCGGAAGTCAGCTCTCGTGTCCGGCCTCCGGTCGGACCGGGCGCGGTCGCCGCGTCCCGAGGGACAGGGCGATTCGCACACGACGGAAACGAACCGGAGAAAATGGCTTCGGCGATTGCCGTGGACAACCGGCCGATATCGGCCGAATCGCCACTCACGCCAAGTGTGGGTTTTCTGAACGTTTTAGTCAACAACACCAGGAATTACCCGGAAATCGGCGCGACTTTTTCCGGGATCGCCGAATCGGACACTCGCCGCGATACCGAGACGAGGCTCGACGCTCCCAACCGAAGGTGTTGAACCACGGATATATTCGCACTCCTCACGCCGACGGCGCGGCGGGGCGCATCACCTCCTCCGCCGAAAAGGAGGAGCCGACGACAGCCGGCCGCGATCGACGAGAGATATTCGCCGGCACCGGTCCGCCCGCGGCGCCGAGGAATGGCGGCCACCGAAATGACGGACCGGCACGGCGAATACCCACCGGTACGCGATTCCGCATGCGCACGACGAATACCGGACGGTATCGCGAACGAATATCCGCCAAAATTGTCGGATCACTGCGAATGCGAAATTGCGTATCGATGCCCCCGCCAACCCGGCCACGTTCCGGCCGGGTGGTCGTCGCCCGGCGACGCCGCGGCGCCCCTCACACCCCCCTGTGCGGGGGTGGGCGGCCGAGGGGGGCGCCGACCGCGACGCCGGCAACCGAACGGCGTCCCCCGGTGCTGCCTACCGCACCGCGACCAGGCGTGTCCCCCATTGCGTGCCGGGTGCGGGCGTCTCGGAGAACTGCAACCACTCCTCGGTGGTGACCGTCTCGCCCGGACACCCCGCTGCCCGCAGCGCGCATTTCTTGAACGCTCTGCCCGCCACGCTGATCCGGTAGGCGGTGGGGGAAACCCGGCTTTCCAGCTCCGAGGGCAGTTCGCCCCACACACCGATCTCGATCTCGCCGGTGTCCAGGCAGCCGAGCACACCCCGGCGCACCCGGGAGTCGGAGGTGTACATCGCCGGGTCGATCGCCAGCGTCTGCGGCCAGATGTCGTGCACCTGCCCGGCCAGCGCGTGTTCGAAGTCCAGCACCGTGGCGCCCAGGATCTCCAGCGACCGGATGTGGGTGTGCTCGCGCACCAGCACGGTCACCTCCCAGCCCGCGGTGGCACGGTCGAACAGCCAGCCGCCCGCGGACCGGACGACGTCGATCGGACGGGGCGCGACCATCGCCACGCGGTAGCGCAGCGGGTGCCTGCGTGCGTGCGCACGCCAGCGGGCCACGGAATTCGGGCCCGCGATGCGGGGTGTGAGGGGGTCGACGGTTCGTACAGCCATGGGTTCCATCCCCGTTCGTCGAACAGCAAGATGTGGCGGCCGCACCATCACCGCGCCCCGGCAGGACGCCGCCCACGTCTCCGATCCGCATGGATCGGAGATCTCGGCACGTGGACGGGGAAACGCGCGACGGAAGAACCGGATTCGAACTACCCACCCGGCCCGCGACCCATGGTGAGTCCGGGCTGGAACTCGAGTTCGGGGCTGGGATCGGAGCCTGTTCCGGACGGTACCGCCGAACACACAGTAAGGTCATTCTCGAATCAGTGACGGGCATCTCAAATTTCGTCATATGTGATGTACCTCACTTGACTGTCGCGCCTCGCGAGAGTACGCGATCGGCCGCAACCCAGTGTTCGTCGGCCACCCAGAGCCGGGCGAAGGCGGCCACCGCCTCGTCCGCGGGCACACCTGCCAGCACGCGTTTGATCTCCGCCGCGGGGCCGTTGGCCAGCGCTCTCGCCAGATCCCGCCAGCCACGGTCGAATTCGCCGCGCGACAGCACGCGGTCGATCAGCCCGATCCGCTGCGCCTCGGCGGCGTCGAGCACGGCGCCGGAACCGGCGAGCATCAGCGCCCGCCCCCGGCCAACCAGCGCCCCCAGCCGTTCGGCCCCACCCCAGGCGGGCATGATCGCCAACGAGACCTGATTGAAACCGATCCTGACGTCCGCGGCCGCGATCCTGATGTCGGCGGCCACCGCCACCTCCGCGCCGCCGCCGAGCGCGTGCCCGTTCAGCGCCGCGATCACCGGGCCGCGAAAACCGGCCAGCCGGTCGCAGATCCGGCGCATCCGCCAGGCCATCTCGGCAGCCTGCTCCTCGGTGCGCAGCTCGGCCAGCTTCTTCAGATCCCCGCCGGAGACGAAACTGCGATCCCCCGCACCGGTGAGCGCCAGCGCCCGTACCACCCCGGCGTTCTCGACCTCGTCGAGGACCCGCTCGAGTTGCCCCATCGTCTCCGGGGCGATGGCGTTGCGGGCCCGCGGCCGGTTGATCGTGACGACGGCGAGCCCATCGTCCACCTCGAGCTCCACCATCTTGTTCTCCCTCGCGAAAATATGATTCTCTCTCACTGAGAATCATATACTTGCTCGTGCCTCGGACAGGCGTGAGAGGGGAGAATCCCATGCGCACGATCCCGGACGAGCTGGCCCGCCAGTACCACGAGCAGGGCTGGTGGATCCCCGAGACCATCGGCGAACTGCTGACCAGAGAACTGGCCGCCGCCCCCGGCGCCGAGTTCCACGTGCACTCCGCGATCCGGCCATGGCACGGCACCTGCCGCGAGGTCGAACACCTCGCCCGCCGGCTGGCCGAGGGACTGCGCGGGCGCGGCGTCGGCCCCGGCGACGTGGTGGCCTTCCAGCTGCCGAACTGGACGGAGGCGGCAATGGTGTTCTGGGCGTCGGCCTTCCTCGGCGCGACCGTGGTGCCGATCGTGCACTTCTACGGACGCAAGGAGGTCGGCTACATCCTGCGCGCGGTGCGGCCGCACGTGTTCGTCGGCACAACGCTGCTCGGCGACAACGGCGTCGACGAGCAGCTGCTCGCCGACGTGCCGGTGGCGGCGATGGTCGGCGAGGACTTCGAGACACTGCTCGGCCCCGAGCCGATGCCGGGCACGCTGACCGCCGATCCCGCGAGCGCGGCGCTCATCGCCTTCACCTCCGGCACCACCAGCGACCCGAAGGGCGTGGTGCACAGCCACCTGACGCTGGGCCACGAGACCCGACAGCTCGCGGGCATGTATCCGCGCGATCGCGGTCACCAGCTCACCGCCGCGCCGGTCGGCCACTTCATCGGCATGGTCAACGCCTTCCTCATCCCGGTGCTGGATCGGCTGCCGGTCAACCTGACCGACGTCTGGGACCCGGGCCGGGTGCTGACGCTGATGACCGAACGCGAGCTGACCGTCGGCGGCGGCGTCGCCTACTACATGACCAGCCTGCTCGACCATCCCGGCTACACTCCGGCACACCTGCCCTATCTGCGCTACGCCGGGCTGGGCGGCGCGTCGGTGCCCGCGGCGGTCACCACCCGCCTGGCCGGCCTCGGCATCACCGTCTACCGCTCCTACGGCAGCACCGAGCACCCGTCGATCACCGGCTCGCATCCCAGCGCCCCCGCGGACAAACGCCTGTTCACCGACGGAGCCCCGCTGCCCGGCGTCGAGATCAGACTGGCCGACGACGGCGAAATCCTCAGTCGCGGACCGGATCTGTGCGCGGGCTACACCGACCCGGCGCTCACCGCCCGCGCCTTCGACACCGACGGCTGGTACCACACCGGCGACATCGGCACGCTCGACGCCGACGGCTTTCTGACCATCACCGACCGCAAGGCCGATCTGATCATCCGCGGCGGGGAGAACATCAGCGCGCTCGAGGTCGAGGAGATCTTGCTCGACCTGCCCGGGGTGACCGAGGCGGTGGCGGTCGCGGTGCCCGACGAACGGCTCGGCGAGCGCACAGCGGCCGTGCTGCGACTCCAGCCGGGGGCGTCGGCTCCCGACATGTCCGCCCTGCGAGCGCATTTCGCCACCGCGGGAGTGGCCAAGCAGAAGTGGCCCGAGCAGCTGCACGTGGTCGAGGACTTCCCGCGCACCGCCAGCGGCAAGGTCAAGAAGTTCGCCGTCCGAAGGTCTCTGGTCACCTCGGGCCCGGCCCTCGACCCCGAGGATATTGCGGCTCGCCCAGAATGAGAATACGATTCTCTCAAACGAACTAGGAGGATTCCATGAGCGACTTCGGCTTGCCGTACCAGCTCTTCGACGCCGACAACCACCTGTACGAGACCCAGGACGCGCTGACGAAGTTCCTGCCGAAGCAGTACCAGGGCGTCATCCAGTACGTGGAGGTCAACGGGCGCACCAAGATCGCCATCCGCGGCCAGATCAGCGAGTACATCCCGAACCCGACCTTCGATGTGGTCGCGCGGCCGGGCGCCATGGAGGACTACTTCAAGAACGGCAACCCGGAGGGCAAGAGCAGGCGCGAGATCTTCGGCGAGCCGATGCGCTCGATCCCGGCCTTCCGCGAGCCGGGCCCGCGCCTCGAGCTCATGAACGAGCTGAAGATCCACCGCACCCTGATGTTCCCCACCCTGGCCAGCCTGGTCGAGGAGCGCATGCGCGACGACCCGGAACTGATCCACATCGTCGTGCACGCCCTCAACGAATGGCTATACGAGACTTGGGGTTTCAACTACGAGAACCGCATCTACACGGTGCCGGTGATCAGCCTGCCCATCCTGGACAAGGCGCTGGCCGAACTGGAGTGGGTGGCCGAGCGCGGCGCCCGCGCCATCCTGGTGCGCCCGGCCCCCGTCCCCGGCTGGGGCGGCTCGCGCTCGTTCGCGCTGCCGGAGTTCGATCCGTTCTGGGAGCGAGTCACCGAACTGGGCCTGCTGGTCACCATGCACTCCTCCGACAGCGGCTACGCCCGCTACACCTCCGACTGGGAGGGCGCCCGTGCGGAGATGCTGCCGTTCAAGACCAACACCTTCCGCATGGTCAGCGAGTGGCGGGCCATCGAGGACGCGGTCGCCTCCTGGGTGTGCCACGGCGCGCTGTTCCGGCACCCGGATCTGAAGATCGCCGTCATCGAGAACGGCGCCTCCTGGCTGCCGCCGCTGCTGGAGAACCTCGCCGACGTCTACAAGAAGGCGCCGGAGGGCTTCGGCGGCGATCCGGTCGAGGCGGTCAAGCGGATGATCCACGTCAGCCCGTTCTGGGAGGAGGACCTCGAGGCGCTGGCCGACCTGATCGGCGTGGAGCGGGTGCTGTTCGGTTCGGACTACCCGCACCCGGAGGGCCTGGCCGAGCCCGCCCGCTACATCAACGAGATCAAGAACATGTCCCAGCAGGACCAGGCGCTCATCATGGGCGGCAATCTCGCGAGGTTGCTCGGACTGTGAGCTGGGAGACCATCCCGGAGATGGTCCTGTCCACCGCCGAGGGGGGGGGGGGGGCCGCCGCGGGGGGGGGGGGGGGGGGGGCGGGGGGGGAGAAAGAAAAGGGTGGGACGCGAAGACCGGCGG
>NZ_JARWRU010000178.1 GCF_029867845.1 Nocardia farcinica
CCCGCGCGGGTTTTGGGGGGGGGGGGGGTGTTTTTGTCGGTCCCGCTTTTGTGGGTGGCGGCGCGGGTTTGGGGGGGCGCGCGGCCGCCCCCCCCCCGCCCCCCCCCCCCCCCCGGAACCGATCAGAAGAACTTCAGGTAGCGCTCGGTCTCCCAGGAGGAGATGTGCGCCTGGTAGGACTCCCACTCCTCGGTCTTGTAGTCGATGTAGGACTGGTAGAGCGCGTCGCCGAAGACCTCGCGCGAGAGGCTGTCGGCGCGGAACTCGTCGATGGCCTCGCCGAGGGTGCGTGGCAGCAGGGAGATGCCCTGCTCGGCGATCTGGGCGTCGGTGTAGCGGTACATGTTCTCGGTGCGCGGATCGCCCGGATCGAGTTGCTCGCGCACGCCCTCCAGGCCGGCGGCGAGCACCATCGCCGCGCCGAGGTACGGGTTGCAGCTGATGTCGGCGGCCCGGCACTCCACGCGCCCGCCCGCCAGCGGCACCCGCAGCGAGTTGGTGCGGTTGTTGTTGCCGTAGCTGACGAACACCGGCGCCCAGGTCGACCCCGACATGCTGCCCTGGCGGACCAGGCGCTTGTAGCTGTTGACCGTCGGCGCGATCACCGCGGTGATGGCGGGCAGATGGCGCAGGATGCCCGCGATGAAGTGGTAGCCCAGCTTCGACAGGCCGACGCCGCGCGGATCGTGGTCGGTGGCGAACAGGTTCGTGCCGGTCTCCAGATCGGCCAGCGACATGTTGTAGTGCGCGCCCGAGCCGGTGCGGTCGGCGAACGGCTTGGGCATGAACGAGGCGAAGTAGCCGTGCTTGCGGGCGATCTCGTTGGCCATCAGGCGGAAGAACACGAAGCGGTCGGCCATGGTCAGCGCGTCGGTGTAGGAGAAGTCCACCTCGAACTGGCCGCGGGCGTCCTCGTGGTCGAAGGAGTAGACGTCCCAGCCGAGGCCGTTCATGGCATCCACCAGTTCGCCCAGCCAGCCCATGTTGTCCAGCGTGGTCGTCACGTTGTAGCAGGGCTTGGTGAGGTTGTCGCGTTCGCTGACCTCGGCGACACCGGCGGCGGAGTCCTTCAGCACGAAGAACTCGGTCTCGATGCCGAGGTTGAAGCCGTAGCCGAGATCGGCGGCGGCGTCGAGCTGGCGCTTCAAGATGTCGCGCGAGGATGCCGTGAACGGCTTGCCCTCGGTGTGGAGGCTGCTGGGAAAGTAGGCGTACTGCGTGTTCCACGGCAGCTGGAAGTATCTGTTCAGGTCGGGGCGGGCCGACAGTTCCTCGTCGCTGATGTCCTGCGGCAGCCCGTCCAGGGCCGCGCCGGTGAACAGCTCCGAGCCGCCCATCATGTTGTCGAGGTGGTCGATCGGGACGAATTTGCCCTTCGAATTGCCGTGCAGGTCCACGAAGCTGGCGATCGCGTACCGGACGCCCGCGGCGCGCAGCTGCTCCTTGACGGTCTCCACGTCGGGGGTGATCTCGATGCTGGTCATGGTGACTCCCTGGTTGCTCCGGCTAATTTCGATGACCTATCGAAACTCTGACGGCCGGGGGTTGCCGGGTGATATCCCGGGTGTTGCCGGTTGGTAAACCGTGCCGCGGTGTCCGACGATGCTGTTCATGAGCAAGCAGACAGCGGGGCAGCGGGTCGGGCGTCCGCGGCGCAGTGGGATCGCGGGCGGCGCCCCGCGCGAGGAGATCGTCGCGGCGGCGGCCCGGCTGTTCGCGGAGATCGGATACGCCGACACCACGGTCAGCGCCATCGCGCGCGAGGCCGGCCTCGGTCAGTCCTCGCTGTACTACTGGTTCGCCAACAAGGAGGCCATCCTCCAGGCGCTGATCGACAAGAACCGCGAATCCCTGGAAACCGCACGGCAACTGGTCGACGATCCGGCCGACGCCGCGGCGCGGCTGTACCGGATCATCTACGACGACGTGGTGCAGATGTGCTCGGCGCCGCTGGACTTCTACGAGCTCGAGCGGGTTTCACGGGCCCAGCCCGAGGAGTTCGCCGACTTCTTCGCCGACTACCGTGAGCTGGAGACCCTGATGGCGAGGGTGATCGAGCAGGGCGTGGCAGCCGGGGAGTTCGTCGCGGTCGAACCCGGTCCGGCGACCACCGCCGCGCTCTCGCTCAGCGAGGGGTTGCAGTACCGGTTCCGGCAGGGGGAGGCCGGTGCGGAGCGGATGCGCGAGTTCGCCCATCTGTCCGCGTCCACAACCGTCGGCGCGCTCGTGCGGGATCGCGAGCGGGTCGCTGCCGCCCGTGCGGGCGTCGGCGGCGGGTTTACCCACCCCCACCCATTACCAAAACTAAAGTAAAAAAGCCGGGGCCGGGGTTTG
>NZ_JARWRU010000179.1 GCF_029867845.1 Nocardia farcinica
TTTTGGTTAAAACCACAAAAAACCCCCACCACATCCCCCCCGTACTTCCCCGCGGGCAAAACCACCCCGCCGCCCATCTGGCCGACCTCACCCCGCCCCGCCCACCCCCGGTGCCCGAGCCGCCCGCGGGCAGCGGCCTGCTCCCCGTCCTCGGCGACGGCGGCATGCCCCTGCTCGGCCACTCCCTGCGCGTCTACCACGACCCGATCATCTGGGCGCGCCGCGCGTTCGACCGCTACGGCGAGGTCTGCTGGTCCAATGTCTTCGGCCGCCGCGCGGTGGCGGTCTTCGGGCCGGAGGCCATCGAGGTGGTTTGGAGCAACAAGGACAAGGTGTTCTCCAGCGAGCGCGGCTGGGAGTACTGGATCGGCCCGTTCTTCCGGCGCGGCATCATGCTGCTCGACTTCGACGAGCACCTGCACCACCGGCGCATCATGCAGCAGGCGTTCACCCGGCCCCGACTGATCGGCTACCTGGACATGATGCGTCCGGGCATCGCCCGCGAACTGGACTCCTGGCAGCCGAAGCCCGGCTTCCTGCTCTACGACCACGTCAAGCAGATGCTGCTCAACCTGGCCACCGAGGTCTTCGTCGGCGCCGAGCTGGGACCGGAGGCCAAGCGCGTCGAGCACGCCTTCGAGGACACCGTGGTCGGCGGGCAGGCCCTGATCCGCACCCCGGTCCCCGGCGGCACCTGGGACCGCGGCCTGCGCGGGCGCCGCCTGCTCGAGGAGTACTTCCGCGCTCAACTGCCCGCCAAGCGGGCGGGCGAGGGCACCGATCTGTTCAGCGTGCTCTGCCGGGCCACCAGCGACACCGGCGACACCTTCAGCGACGAGGACATCGTCAACCACATGATCTTCGTGCTGATGGCCGCCCACGACACCATCGCCGTCTCGCTGTCGATGCTCACCTACCTGCTCGGCAAGAACCAGCACTGGCAGGAACGCCTGCGCGCCGAATCGCTGGCGCTGGGCAAGGAATTCCTCGACTACGACGACCTGGACAAACTGGAATCGCTCGACCTGGCCTTCATGGAGACCCTGCGGATGTACGCGCCCGCGGGCGTGCTCATGCGCCAGGCCATCCGCGACACCGACATCCTCGGCCACTACATCCCGGCCGGCACCGACATCATCATCGGCGCCTACCCCTCCATGCGCCTGTCGCGCTGGTGGCCGCGCCCCGACGAGTTCGACCCCGAACGCTTCGCCGAGCACCGCCGCGAGGACAAGATCCACCGCTACGCCTGGTCCCCCTTCGGCGGCGGCGCCCACAAGTGCATCGGCCTGCACTTCGGCGGCATGACGGTCAAGTCGATCATGCACCGCATGCTGTTGCGGTACGAGTGGAGCGTCCCCGAGGACTACGAGGTCCCGCTGGCCTGGGGCACCGGTCCCACCCCCGAGGACGGCCTGCCCGTCAACCTCCGTCCCCGCCACACGACCGACCGCTCACGCTAGCGCGATCGACGATCGCCGGGCCCGCTCGTCGCGCCCCGGCACGGCCCCGTCTGCCAGGATGACCCGCATGAGCGCAGCGGCCAGGGCAGGCATGATCCCCGTCGGCACCCTGCTGCTGTTGTCCTCGCTGTACTTCGCCCAGGGCCTGCCGTACGGGTTCTTCACCCAGGCGCTGCCGGTGGTGCTGCGCGAGTCGGGCTTCACCCTGACCGAGATCAGCCTGGCCGGGGTGTTGTTCGCGCCGTGGGGGCTGAAATTCCTGTGGGCGCCGTATGTGGACCGGTACGGGACGCGACGGCAGTGGTTGCTGTCGTTGCAACTGGCCGCGGGGGCGGTGGCGCTGGTGCTGGCCTGCCTGGATCTGTCGACCTCGTTGCGCTGGTTGTTCGCCGGGATCGCGGTGGTCAATCTGGTGTCGGCGACACAGGACGTGGCCACCGACGGGCTCGCCGTGCAGTTGCTCGGTCCGCGCGAGCGCGGGCTGGGCAACGGAATCCAGGTGGGCGCCTACCGGATCGGCATGATCGTGGGCGGCGGCGCGCTGCTGTGGCTGTTCGCGCTGGCGGGCTGGCGGGTGCTGTTCGTCGCCATGGCGGCGCTGCTGCTGCTCACCGCGCTGCCGGTCCTGCTGCTCCCGCAGACCGCCACCCGCGGCACCTCCGAACCCGCGCCCACCCGGTCGGTCGCGCTGGCGGCGGGCTGGTGGCGGCGGCTGCGCAGGCCGGGGATGCTCGGGTTCATCGTGCTGATCGGGGCGTTCAAGTTCGGCGACTCGATGGGTTCGGCGATGGTGGGCCCGTGGATGTCCGATTCCGGGCTGAGCCTGGGGCAGATCGCGATGGTCAAGGGCGTGCTGTCGTCGGTGGGCGCGCTGGCGGGCGCGGCGGTGGGCGGTTGGCTGTGTTTCCGGCATGGACGCCGCCAGGCGCTGCTGATCGGCGGGGTCACCCAGACCGCGAGCCTGGCCCTGTATCTCGTCGCCGCGCTCGGAGTGGGCGGCTTCGGGCTCATCGTCTCGGCCAGCCTGGCCGAGCACATTCTCGGCGGGGCCGCCACGGTGGCGGTGTTCGCGCTGATGATGGACGCCTCCGATCCCGACCACGCGGGTAGCGACTACACCCTGCTGGCGTGCGCGGTCGTCACCGTGCAGGGGCTGGCGGGTTTCGCCGCGGGCGTGACCGGCGACCTGCTCGGCTATCCGGCGCTGTTCGGGACCAGCCTGATGTTGTCGGGAATCGGCTGCGCCGCGTTGATTCTCGCCATCGACCGGGGCAAGGGGCCGAGCGGTGTCCGTGCCGTCTGGCCGCGGCCGTCCCGATCGGCGGACACGACACCGGAGAACTGCGCAACCCCCGAAAGATAGGGGCGCGAAATCCGCTGTTACACAGCAATATTCGTGTTCTCCGTCCCATTGCTACCGTTCGTTAGCCTATGTAAGACTGGATTTCGTCACTGACCATCGCAGCCCGCGGGGACGCTCGATGGCACGCCCGGTCGACCGCGTCTCCCCGTGGGGCCGGGCGGAATCTGCGCGAAAACCGACAGCAAGGGGAAGCCCGAGATGACATCCAGGACCATCGGACGCCGGATCGCCGCCGTGACGTGTGGCGCGGTGCTGCTGCTCGCCGGATGCGGCGCCGCCGACGACGCCGCGGACACCGGAGAGGGGACCTCCGCGAGTTCCACCAGCGCGCGCGCAGGCACCCCCTCGTCCGCACCCGGTGAGGCCGACACCGCCGCGCCCGCCCCCGACACCCCGGAAGCGCCGCAGGGCCCCGCCCAGCCGGACGCTCCCGCACCGGGCGGCCCCGCCGCCTCGGCCCCGGAGGAACCGGCTCCCGCCGCCACCCCGGCGGACACCCCGGCCGGCGGCGCGTGGGATCCCTGCACCCTGCCGCAGGCCGATCTGATCAGCGCGGGCCTCGACGTCTCCTCGGCGGAGCCGATCACCCTCACCTCCTTTCCCGCCTGCAAGTGGCTGTCGGCCGACCAGACCTTCGATCTGGTGGTGAGCACCTCCGATCAGTCGATGGACGCGCTGCTCGATCCCACCCTGGTCGAGGACGTCCGGCGCAGTTCCTTCTACGGGCGCGAGTTCGCCCAGTACCGCTCGCTGGCGGACAGCAACAAGATCGGCTGCCACATCGGCACGGCCGCCGGCTCCGGCAGCATCGTCATCACGGCGCGCAACCTCCAGCGCAACACCGACGCGGGCGATCCGTGCCTGGACGTGAACAAGGTCGCGACGGCGATCTTCAATTCCCTGCCCTGACCCGGCCGGGGGGGGGGGGGGGGGGGGGGGGGGGGGGGGGGGGGGGGGGGGGGGGGGGGGGGGGGGGGGGGCCGCGCCCGCGGCCCCCCCCCCCCCGC
>NZ_JARWRU010000180.1 GCF_029867845.1 Nocardia farcinica
TCCTCGGGGCACTGCTGCTCCCGGTGTCGATCGCCCGCACGATCCGCCGCGGCCTGCGGGCCAACCGGGCGCGCGCGGAACTCGCCGCGGCCACCGCCGCCGGGGAGATCCCGCCGCCCGGTCCCGGTTTCGCCCCGGTGGCGGTGAACGACCCGGCCGCGCCGCCGGTCGGTGCGCACGCCGTGGAGATGCTGGTCTTCGACAGCGCCGACCTGCGCGTCCCCGGCCACACCGTCACCGTCGTCGTGCTGACGGCGGTGTCGGTGGCCCTGCCGGAGTATCTCGCCGCGGCGGGATCACCGGTGACGGCGCTGGGCGCCCAGGTGCCGATGGCGCTGCCCGGCGGCGGAAAGGGCAACGCCCGCAACAACTATCGCAATCTTTCGATCGACCTGTTCCTCGACGAGCCCGCATTGCGCGCCAGGGCCGACCGGATCGCCGCCGCGCTGCGCGCCCGCGCCGAACGCGCCCGCCATCCGCTCATGGCCGCCCAGGACCGGGTCACCGCCGTCACACCCGCGCTGTTCTTGCGCCGCGACGCCGACAGCTGGCCGCTGGATCTGGTGCCGGACTCGATCGCGGGCAACACCGTGGTCTCCAGCGTCGACCGGGGACCGGCCGATCTGGACTTCGGCGGGCCGGTCCGCTTCACCGCCGGCTTCCCCGCCATCGGCTCGGTCATGCGCCTGACCCACGGTGTGCACGGCCTCGGGCCCACCGTGACCGTCTCCCTGCACACCGATCCCGGCGTGCTCACCGATCTCGACGGCTACGCCGCCGCCCTGCGCGCCGCGGTCGCCGAGGTGGTCGCGGCGCTGTGCTAGACAGGCTCAGACGTTGTCGAGCACCTGCTCGCGGTCGGGCTTGGGCAGATCCTTGAGCGCCTCGATGCCCAGCTCGGCACGCGTGGCGTTGACCAGCGCGCGTTCCTGCTCGATCGCCTTGCGAATGGCCTTCTCCCACAGCGAGTTGATCTCGGTGAACTCCTCGCTGGTGGCCTCGTCGTCCAATTGCAGCTTGAGGTATTGCAGGGTGATGTTGCGCGCGGCCCCGAGCGTGCTCACCAGATCCTCGCACTGGTTGGGGATCTTCGGCGCGGCCAGCAGGCGCAGCCGGTTGATGGTGCCGTTGCAGCCCCACAACGCCTCGTGGATGTCGCTGCCGACGCGGTCGAGTTCGAAATCGTCGTCGACATCCCAGCGGTGATAGGACCACAGCTGCTGGCGCACCGAGTTCGAGGTCTCTAGCACCGTCGAGACCGCGGCGACCACGGCCTCGTGCCGCCAACGGTCGTGCTCGCGGCGCCCGCCCGCCTCCAGGGCGAGTTCGGTCGCGCGCCTTGCTTCCTCGAGCGTCTGCTGATGCCGCGCGTCGGCGGCGTCGATCGCCTGCCTGCTGGTCGCGTTGTTCACCAGGAATCCGACGAGCGCCGCACCGGCGACGATCAGCGAACCGAGCACGGGAAGCCACTGAGTCACTCCGGCATCATCGCACCGTTCTGTGTCGATCGTCTCCCCGGAGTACCCGGCTTCCCCGCTCCGACCGGGGGATCAGCCGATGCGGCTCTGCGATGTGCTGCGAAAACGACTCGGCCGCAACCTGGTTCGATATCCGATCGATACGTGATCGCTATCCGCGCGGCGTCCCGCCGTGCGGGAGGGACTGCCTCCTCCCGCACGGCGGAACCTCATGCGCCGCGGGCGAAATCCGCGAGCAGCCCCGGCACCGCCGCGTCGAACCCGGCGACGTCGAGCATGCCGGCGTCGGAGGGATCGGCGATCGTGAAGCCGGTGGCCGTCATGCCGACGACCACGAGCTTCGCGGCCGGATTGATCCGCTCCCGATAGCGCCGCAGCGCCTGGTGCGGGTGCTCCTTCCCCGCCCAGGTCTCGTTGTCGGTGTAGACGGTGAACACGTCCACCTCGACCTCGTGCGCGAGTGCCCAGCGCATGGGCAGCGCGCAGTCGGTGGCGGCGAACGGCAGACCGGACACCGCCGCGACGGCGTCGTCGAGCCGCATCCTCGGGTTGATCGGCAGCGGCGAGACCACCGACTCGGTCCACGAGCCGACCTCGCCGGTGAACCCGAGCACCGTGTGCGCCGGCTCGGTGGCCGCCGTGACCAGAGCCAGCGCCGCCGAAGCCTCGCGCGCCGAGATCGGCAGGCCCGACACCGGGGCGGCCATCGACCCGGACACGTCAAGGGCGAGCAGGTGCCGCTTGCCGGTCGGCTCCACCGACTCGAACGCCGCGTAGAAGGCCGCATCGAGGGCGTCGAGGATCGGCGTCGAGGGCGTCCACTCGCCGGCGCCGCGCGTCACGCGCCCGCCGCTCGCGTAGGTGCGCGACGCGGCCAACACCTGCACCGGGTGCACCCGCGACATGCGCAGCCGCGCCGGATCGGCGAGCCGGGCGGCGACGGCGTCCGTGCGGGCGCCG
>NZ_JARWRU010000181.1 GCF_029867845.1 Nocardia farcinica
GGTGTGTACTCGGCCGCGATGGACCGGGTGATCGAACTCGACGTGCAGCGGCCCGCGGACACCACGGCGCCCCGGCCCACGCTCTACCTGCTGGCGGGCGCCGGCGGCGGCGAGGACTCGGCGACCTGGCAGGCGCGCACCGCGGCGCTGGACTTCCTGGCCGACAAGCCGCTGAATGTGGTGTTGCCGATCGGCGGCGCGTGGAGCTACTACACCGACTGGCGGGCGCGCGATCCCGTGCTCGGGGTCAACAAGTGGAAGACCTTTCTCACCGAGGAACTGCCGCCGATCGTGGACGGCGCGCTCGGCACCGACGGGCGCAACGCCCTGGCCGGGCTGTCGATGTCGGGCACCTCGGTGCTGCAACTGCCCATCGCGGCCCCCGGCCGCTATCGCGCGGTCGCCGCCTACAGCGGGTGCGCCCAGATCAGCGATCCGCTCGGCCGTCAGGCCGTGACGACGGTGGTCGCGGCAGGCCAGGGCGATGTGGTCAACATGTACGGTCCGCCCGGCGATCCGATGTGGGTGGCCAACGACCCCTATGTCAACGCCGAGGGCCTGCGCGGCGTCGAACTGTTCCTGTCCACCGGCAGCGGCCTGCCGGGGCGCTGGGACACGTTGAACGGGCCGCGCACCCAGCCGGGGGTGAACGGGTGGGTCAATCAGGTCGTCCTCGGCGGCATCCTGGAAGCGGCCACCGATTTCTGCACGCGCAACATGCGCGACCGCCTGACCGCGCTCGGCATCGAGGCCACCTACCTGTTCGAGCCCTACGGCACCCATTCCTGGGGCTATTGGGAGGACGCCCTTCGTCAGTCCTGGCCGGTCCTGGCGCGTGGGCTGGGGCTCGCGCCCTGACCGGCGAAATATAGCTGTCGGCTATAACGGACCGATCGATGCGACTTGCCGGTAGGTTTGCGACCGGTCTCGATCCGTGTTCGAAGCAGGCACTACTCTTCCTGGTGAAGCGCAAGATTTCCGGTGCGAAGTGAACCGGCATTTGGGTTCCGGGTACCGTATCGGGTAACGACGGATCGGTGTGGATCGGTCCGTGCAGTCATTAGGAGGTTGGTGTGGAGCGCACACTGTTCGAGCCCGAACACGATCTGTTCCGGGAGTCGTACCGCAAGTTCCTCGAGCAGCACGTGGCGCCGTACCACGCGGAGTGGGAAGAGGCGGGCGTCGTGCCGCGCGAGGTCTGGCTCGAAGCGGGCAAGCAGGGCTTCCTCGGCATGGCCGTGCCGGAGGAGTACGGCGGCGGCGGCGTCAAGGACTTCCGCTACAACGCGATCATCACCGAGGAGACCTCCCGGCTCCAGTACTCGGGTCTCGGCTTCTCGCTGCACAACGACGTGATCGCGCCCTACCTGCTCGAGCTGTCCACCGAGGAGCAGAAGCAGCGCTGGCTGCCCGGCTTCTGTTCCGGTGAGCTGATCACGGCGATCGCCATGACCGAGCCGGGCACCGGTTCCGACCTGCAGGGCATCAAGACCCGCGCGGTCCGCGACGGCGACGACTGGGTCATCAACGGCGCCAAGACCTTCATCACCAACGGCATCAACGCCGATCTGGTCATCGTGGTCGCCCAGACCGACCCGGAGAAGGGCGCCCTCGGCTTCAGCCTGTTCGTGGTCGAGCGCGGCATGCCGGGCTTCGAGCGCGGCCGCAACCTCGACAAGATCGGCCTCAAGGCGCAGGACACCGCCGAGCTGAGCTTCACCGACGTGCGCGTGCCCGCCAAGAACCTGCTCGGCACCGAGGGTCAGGGCTTCATCCACTTGATGCAGAACCTGCCGCAGGAGCGCATGTCCATCGCCGTCATGGCGGCGGGCGCCATGGAGGCCTGCCTGGAGATGACCTGCCAGTACGTGCGTGATCGCAAGGCGTTCGGCAAGCCGATCGGCGCCCTGCAGAACACCCGGTTCGTGCTGGCCGAGCTCGCCACCAAGACCACCGCCGTGCGCGTGCTCGTCGACCGCTTCATCGAAGACCTCAACGCGGGCAAGCTGTCCCCGGAGGATGCCGCCATGGCCAAGTGGTGGAGCACCGAGGAGCAGATCGACCTGATCAACCGCTGCTTGCAGCTGCACGGCGGTTACGGCTACATGCGCGAGTACCCGATCGCCAAGGCCTACATGGACGCTCGCATCCAGGCCATCTACGGCGGCACCACCGAGATCATGAAGGAGATCATCGGCCGCTCCCTGAAGCTGGCCTGATCCAGGCGATCTCATCCACCGAGGCGGGACGGCGACGTCCCGCCTCGGTCTCGTCGGCGGCTGCGCGTCCGGGCGGCCGAATCGGTCGTGGCGCAGGACGTTCCGCGAAAGCACCCGACAAAACGGACACGCGCGCGTGTTAGTGTGAGGTGTGTCCGACAGCGCCGCCACCGGTTCCGTCCTGGCGTCTTCCCGGTGGTCTCGCCGGTCGCCGTCGACGGCGGTACTCTCGGCGGGCGGACACTCGCGGGGGGCTGTTGTGAATCCGGGGGAGGATGCCGAATCCGATGCGTGCCGAACGGGATCCGGTTCCTTTCTCGTCCACCGCGGTGCCGGTCCCGTCGGTCGCGGCGGGGTCGTTCAGTAGGGCCCGGCCTCGACCGGGAGTGCGGCGCGCCGATGGTCGGCCGCCGTCGACGTGAAAGGGAATCCGTACATGGGTGTCAGTTTGTCCAAGGGTGGCAACGTCTCGCTGACCAAGGCGGCGCCGGGCCTGACCGCCGTCGCGGTCGGCCTCGGCTGGGATCTGCGCACCACCACGGGCACCGACTTCGATCTCGACGCAAGCGCCATCGCGCTCGGCGCCGACAAGAAGGTCGTCTCCGACCAGCATTTCGTGTTCTTCAACAACCTGAAGTCCCCCGAGGGCGCGATCGAGCACGCCGGTGACAACCGCACCGGTGAGGGCGAGGGCGACGACGAGGTCATCAACGTCGACCTGGCCAACACCCCGGCGAACATCGAATCCATCGTCTTCCCGGTGTCGATCTACGACGCCGACTCCCGCGGCCAGTCCTTCGGCCAGGTGCGCAACGCCTACATCCGCGTGGTCAACCGCGCCAACGGCGAGGAGCTGGCCCGCTACGACCTGACCGAGGACGCCTCCACCGAGACCGCCATGGTGTTCGGCGAGCTGTACCGCAACGGCGCGGAGTGGAAGTTCCGCGCCATCGGCCAGGGCTACAGCTCCGGCCTGGCCGGTATCGCGCAGGACTTCGGCGTCGCCGTCTGACCTGACACGGCGTGGGGGGGGGGGGGGGGGGGGCCGCCCCCCCCCCCCCCCCCCCCCCCCGACCTGTGGGCCACCGGAACCCGCGGTGGCCGCGGGGCGATCACCGATCACGAACCTCCAGGACCACGCGTTACGCGAAAGGCGTTGCAGCACATGATCACTCTCCGCAAAGAGGACGGTCCCGCCGATCTCGCGGGCATCACCCATCTGAGCGTCGGGGTCAGCTGGGATCCGTCGGCGGGCTCCAGCGGCGGCCTGCTCGGCATCGCCCGGCGCAAGAAGGGCGTCGACCTCGACCTCCTCGCGATCTGCATGCAGGGCGGCGACCCCGTCCGCTTCGCGGGTCTCGACTCTCTCGACCCGTTCCAGAACGGTTCGGTCGTGCATTCCGGCGACGAGCAGACCGGCGCGGCGGCGGGCGACGACGAGACCGTGCACGTGACCTTCGACAGCGTGCCCGGCCCGATCGATTCGATCGTCTTCGTCGCCGCCGCCTTCAAGAAGGGTTCCAGTTTCGAGAAGGCCAACAACATCGCCTTCAAGATCTACGACGCGACCGGCGGCAGCAGCCAGCAGGTCGCCGAGATCTGGCCGTCGATGCTCGGCACCGAGAACGCCAACGCCATCGCCCGCGCCTTCCGCAACGGGCCGGTCTGGCAGCTCGAGGTGCTCGACCGCAAGGGCAAGATCAAGCAGGGCGACCGCCAGGCGCTGCTGCGCTTCGCCATCGGGTCCTGAACCCCCGGAACGGAACTCGGCGCGCCCGGCGCGGGGCGAGCACGGTCTACGGGACGAGTGCGCCGGGCTCCGACGTGGCGGTGAGGTCGTCCGGCGCGGGGCCGAGCGCGCGCGGCGGAGCCGTGAGCGCCTGCGCCGCACCGATGGTCGCACCGACGCCGGCGCCGATCACCGCCAGCGGCGCGGCCATGAGCGCGGCTCCGTAGGCCGCGCCGAGCGGTACGGCGGCCAGGCCGATCGGCGCGAACGGACCGCCGATGAACAGTCCCATCGCCCCGCCCGCGCCCGCGCCGATCAGCGCGAACGGGCTGGCCACCGCGGCGCCCGCGGCGGCCCCGACGGCGGCAGCCCCGATGGTCTGGCTCGCCACCCGGTCCGAGCGCGTGCGCTCCATGCCGATGGAGTCGAGAAATGTGGCGAGCTGGGCCTCCTGCACGGCCGCGGCGTCGTTGATCTGGATGGCCTGCTCGCGCGGCAACCACTCCGGCGGCTCCACCTGCACGTCGCCGAAGCGCAGCCGGTCCGGCGGCGGTGCGATCGGCGGCACCGCCTCGACCGGTTCCGGCGCGTGCAGCCCCTCCACGGGCGAGAGATAGTCCGGCGCGGGGATCGGCCGCGCCCACTGCAGCGAACTCAGCACCTCGTCGGGAATGCGGACCCCGTGGTACGGGCGGACATTCGGCGCCTCCGCCGCGGGCCACTCCGGTGAGCCGGGCCCGCTCTGCTCCTTGGCCTCCCCGGCGACGGCGATCACCTGCCCGACCTCGGCCGCGGCCGGACCGCTGCCGGCGAAGGTCAGCACGACCGGCGCGGCGCCCGCCACCACGGCGAGGCCGACACGCGCGCGGGCCGGATCGACCGCCCGGTGCCGCCC
>NZ_JARWRU010000182.1 GCF_029867845.1 Nocardia farcinica
GCCGCGCGGGGGGCCCGCGCCGGCGCCTACGTCACCGGCGGCGCCCTGGTGGCCTCGCACGGCGCCAGGGACAACGGGTCCGACGATCGGCAGCTCGACAGCTGGAACGCGGGCTGGGCGCACAGCAGCGACCCGCAGCCCGATCTGCCGAGCCCGGTGGTCACCTTCCCCGACCCGGTGCCGACCTTCGACTACGACTTCGGCAGAGGTTCCGGCACACCCGGTTTCGACGAGGCGCCCACCGCGGTCGTCGACCTCGGCCTCGACGACCGCCAGCCCGGCCCGCCGCAGGAATCGCGCTCGTACGGCGAATATCCCGAGTACCACGAGTACTACCGCAACACCGGAAATTCGCAGTACACCGGCAGCGACTACAGCACCCACCAGGGCGCAGACCCCCTGCCGCCCGCCGAGCCGCCGGTCCCGGCGCCCGGCTACGGCGGCGGCTACGGCCCCGGCCACGACGACCCCTCGGACTGGTGGCGGCCGGACGGTTTCGGCCTGCCCGGGCACGGCACCGGCCAGCCCGGCTACGACTTCGGCCTGCCCGGCCTCGGGGACCAGGTCGACCCGGGCGTCAATCCGTTCCTGCCCAAGCCCGCCAAGGGCGAACTCGGCACCGACTCCGCCGAGGACTCCGGTCCGCGCGCGGAGGATTTCTACAGCGGCTTCGACCCCTTCGCGGGCCGCGACCTGTTCGCCGGCGTCGGCGAGGGGCCGGGCGAGGGCTTCGGCGTGTGGATCGAAACCGACGCCTATGCCCAGATCTGGGCCAAGGTCGATGTCGATCTCGAGATCGGCCCCAAGGGCGTGTACCTGACCACCGACGTCCGGGTGGACGCCTCGGCCGGGCTGACCGTCAAGGCCGCCGCGGGCAACAACGTCGGCGAGCAGATCGACAAGATCTCCGAGTGGATGGACGGCGGTAAGCCCGGCCCCGGCGCGGGCAGGCGCACCACCGCGCAGCCCGGTGCCTCGGCGACGCCCGGCGCGTCCGCCTCGCAGCCGGGCGCCCCGTCCTCCGGTGCCACGACGTCCTCCGGTGCCACGACGTCCTCCGGTGCCACGACGTCCTCCGGTGCCGCGACACCGGGCGCCGCGTCCGCCGGCGCGGCCGCGCCCGCCGGTGTGAGCCCGGCCGTTGCCGCGCCTGCCCCGGC
>NZ_JARWRU010000183.1 GCF_029867845.1 Nocardia farcinica
CCCCCCCCCCCGGGCCCGGGCCCGGGATCGCCCGCTCCCGTTCGTGGCGTCCCCGGCCGGCCTTCGCGCTCCCGGCCCCCATCCGTCCCGGCCGATCCCGACCGTGGTTGTGGTCTCGATCTCGGTGACGCCGTGTTCCCGGTCCCGGTCTGCACCGGGCTCGAACTCTTCCCCTAGATTTTGTTCCATGGCCCGCTCACGCAATCGACGACCGCCGACCGCCCGCTCGGTCATCCGCCGCGGCCGCGGGGTGCGCGGTCCGATGCTCCCCCCGACGGTGCCCGCCTGGCGAACCAGGGGCCAGCAGTTCGACCGACTGGTCCTCGAGGCCTTCGCGCCCATCGACTCACGCTGGCACGACCGGCTCACCAAACTCGACATCGCCGTCGACGACGTGCCGAAGATCCGTCCGCTGCACCCCGATTCGGTCACCTGGCCGGACGAGGTGGTCGCCGACGGACCGGTGCCGCTCTCGCGCCTGGTGCCCGCGGGGGTGGACCGGCACGGCGCGGCCACCAGGGCGCGCGTGGTGCTGTTCCGCAAACCCCTGGAATTGCGCGCGGGCGATCCCGACGATCTGGTCGACCTGTTGCGCGAGGTGCTCATCCAGCAGGTGGCGACCTATCTCGGAGTCGACCCCGACGTGATCGACCCCGACTCGGAATAACGCGGGTTCCGCGTGCGTCTCCTCGGACACTCCATGGTGATGTGTCCCAATTCACGGTCCGTGCGTTCGCACGTTCGCGCGCGGATTCGGCCGCCGGGAAGTCGGACCAGCGTGTCTGTACACATACCGGTCGCGGGCGCGATACTCTCGACATCGTGATCCCCATGCGTCGTTGCTGCCGACCCGGCTGCAAGAACCCGGCCGTCGCGACGCTCACGTATGTCTATTCCGATTCCACCGCGGTGGTCGGCCCGCTCGCGACCGTGGCCGAGCCGCATTCCTGGGATCTGTGCGAAACCCACGCGTCCCGGATCACCGCCCCGAAGGGTTGGGAACTGGTCCGCCACGAGGGCAGCTTCTCCAGCACCAGCGACGACGACGATCTGCCCGCCCTGGCCGAGGCCGTGCGCGAGGCAGGTCTGCGCAGACGCCCCGCCGAATCGGATCATCGCGGCTACCGCGAGTACGCGCCGCCGCAGCAACGCACGACGAGGACCGGCCGCCGCGGCCACCTGCGGGTGCTGCCCGATCCCCCGAGCTGACCGGGCGATCTGCCCGGTTCCGCCCCGTCCGGTCGACTCCGGTGGCCAGTGCTGCCCGTCCTCCCGGGCGACCACTAGGGTGTGAGGCATGACAGTGGCCCGCTCTGCCGAGTCCGTTGATGCGGTGATCAAGGCATACGACGTTCGTGGCGTCGTCGGTGACCAGATCGACGCCGCCTTCACCCGTGATGTGGGGGCGTCCTTCGCCCGGCTGATGCGCGCCGAGGGCGCCGACCGGGTGGTGATCGGTCACGACATGCGCGAGTCCTCCCCCGAACTGGCGAGGGCCTTCGCCGATGGCGTCACCGCGCAGGGGCTCGACGTCACCCACATCGGTCTCGCCTCCACCGACGAGCTGTACTTCGCCTCCGGCCGGTTCGGCTGCCCCGGAGCGATGTTCACCGCCAGCCACAACCCGGCCCGCTACAACGGCATCAAGCTGTGCCGGGCCAACGCGCTGCCGGTCGGCCAGGACACCGGCCTGGCCACCATCAAGGAGGAGCTGGTCGCGGGCGTGCCCGGCTACGACGGCGCGCCCGGCGCGGTGGACACCGTGGAGTTGCTCGACGACTACGCCGAATTCCTGCGCGATCTGGTGCTGCTGTCCGGCGAGCGCCCGCTGACCGTGGCGGTGGACGCGGGCAACGGCATGGGCGGCTACACCGTCCCCGCCGTGCTCGGCGCGCTCGGGCACGTGAAGATCGTGCCGCTGTACTTCGAGCTCGACGGCACCTTCCCCAATCACGAGGCCAATCCACTGGATCCGGCGAACCTGGTGGATCTGCAGCAGCTGGTGCGCGAGTCCGGCGCCGACATCGGCCTGGCCTTCGACGGCGACGCGGACCGCTGCTTCGTCGTGGACGAGCGGGGCGAGCCGGTCTCCCCCTCGGCCATCACCGCGCTGGTCGCCGAGCGCGAGCTGGCCAAGGAGCCCGGCGCGACGATCATCCACAACCTGATCACCTCCAAGGCCGTGCCCGAGCTGGTGCGCTCGCTCGGCGGCACCCCGGTGCGCACCCGTGTCGGCCATTCGTTCATCAAGCAGCAGATGGCGGCCACCGGCGCGGTCTTCGGCGGCGAGCACTCCGCGCACTACTACTTCCGCGACTTCTGGGGCGCCGACTCCGGCATGCTGGCCGCGCTGCACGTGCTCGCCGCCCTCGGCGAGACCGATCGCCCGGTCTCGGAGCTGATGGCCTCCTACACCACCTACGCCGCCTCCGGGGAGATCAACTCCACCGTCGACGACGCCGCCGCGCGGACCGCCGCGGTGATCGACGCCTTCGCCGCCCGCGCGAAGTCGGTGGACCGTCTCGACGGCGTCACCGTGCAGCTGGCCGACGACGCGTGGTTCAATCTGCGCGCCTCCAACACCGAGCCGCTGCTGCGGTTGAACGTGGAGGCCCGCTCGGCCGAAGAAGTAGACGCACTCGTGACCGAGATCCTGAGCATCGTGCGATCCTGACTGCGATAGTGGAATAACAGACTTTGTATTCGCCCGACCAGGGCACGGTGTGAACGATCCGGGACACAGCGCGACGAGGGGAGGTGAGAGGCCGGATGATCGCTGGAACACCGGTACTCGACCTC
>NZ_JARWRU010000184.1 GCF_029867845.1 Nocardia farcinica
CCCGGCCCCCCGCGGCCCGGGCCCGCCCCCGGCGGCGCGGGCTGGGGGGGGGTGCTCGCCGGGGCGGGCGGCGCGCTCGGCGACGCCGCCCTGGCCGCGACGGCCGAGGGTGGTCTGTTCCTCGGCTACGGGTCCGCCGCGGGCAGTTTCGGCGGCTCGGACGCCGAGGCGGCGAAGGCCAGGGGTGTCGAGGTCGTCGGACTGCTGGATCTTCGCTCGGCACAACTCGATCGGCACGGCGCCGGGGAACGCGCTCTGGCGCTCACCGCGGCGGGACAATGGGAGGTCGTGATCGGCCAGGTCTTCCCGCTCGCGGAAGCCGAACGCGCGCACGCCGCCATCGAGTCGCGGGCGACGGTGGGACGCACGCTGCTGACCGTCTGATCCCGCGCGCAGGCCGCTCGGCCCGACGGCGGGGAACCCGCCCGCCTAGAGCGGAGCGGCGCGGACGGCCTGCACCAGCGCCTCCAGTTCGTCCGCGCCGCCCATGCGTTCGAAGACCAGCACCCAGCGGTCGCGGCCGGATTCGAGGTAGGTGGAGACCAGGACCGCGTACTCGACGCCTGCCTCGCTCTCGGCGACGAAGGTCCGGTCGGTGCGCGAACCGATGGTCTCCGAGCCGTACTCGGTCCCGCGGACGGCCAGCGCCTCGACCGTGCCGTGCGCCTGCGCCGGGCTCGGATAGCTGTAGAAGCGGTAGGACACCGCGGAGTCGAAACCGCCGATACAGCTCCACCTGGCCTGCCAGGGGTCGAAGACCTCCTCGTACCCCGTCGAGTCGAGGAAGTCGAGGTAGCGGGCGTAGGCGAAACACCGGGCGCCGTCGTAGCCGTCGCCGGAATCGGCGCCAGCGGGCACCATGCGGGGGAAGGCGTCGTGCAGCGCCGCCAAATCCTTGTGACCGTCCGAGCGACCGGTCAACGAGCGCACCGCGTCGCTGTTCCAGGCCCACACGCCCACACCGGCGATGATCACCAGCAGCACCAGCAGGATCATCAGCGGCACCGCCGCGCCCGACCGCCGCCGGGGCG
>NZ_JARWRU010000185.1 GCF_029867845.1 Nocardia farcinica
CCCACGCCGCCGCGGGCGTGCGCCGCGCTCGCTGTCCGGCCCGCCGCCGGGCCGCCGGCGGGGTGTCCGGTGGGAACAGCGCCGTCGGCTCGCGGTGCGGCGCTCGCCGCGCCCGTGTTCGGCCCGGCCGGTCGGGCGCCGTCGGCACCCGGTTCGTCCTCGGGCAGCACCGGTTCGACGGGCGCGCCCGCGAGCGCCTCGCGCAGGACGGTGACAATGGCGGTGCCGTGGTCGGCCAGGGCGGTCAGCACGTCGTGGTGTTCCCCGCGCACCAGGGCCGCGGTCGCGCAGACCGGGCACCAGCTGCAACTCGACCACTCGGCCCGGTCCTCGGCGGCGCCGCGCAGCACCGGCTCCACGCGCTCGAGCACGGCCTCGGCGAGCAGGCGCAGTTCCTCGGCGAACTCGGCGAAGGCGTCCGGGCGATGCTGGTGGGCGGAGGGACGGGGCTCGTGCGTGGACGACGGGGACATCTCACGCGCCTTCCGTGCTCGCCGGCCACAACGCCGGGTCCGGGCGGAACCGCACCACCAGACGGCCGGAGTCCAGTTCGGCACCGGCGACCGTGCACCGCCGCAACACCGGGGCGAGGCGCACCCGGCGCCGCACCCCGTCCGCTCCCACGATCAAATCGTCCTCCACTCGTCCCAGGCGCAGCGTCGCCGGATCCACGACCGGCAGCCGCATCCACAGCGCGTACACCGAGTCGACACCGGTGCCCGACTCCCATCGAACCACCGGCTCCCCGGATCGCACATCGACACGCGTCGGGGTGTCGTCCGGCTCGCCGGACTCGCCGTCGCCGTCCGTACCGCCGTCGCCGCCCGTACCGCCGTCGCCGCCCGGACCGGAGCGGCCTGCGGCGAACCCCGGTTCCCGCGCGCGGTCCGCTCGTGGTTCGCCGTCGGGCCACGGCGCGGGCGCGAGCGCCGCCAGCGCGTCGGGGCCGATAGGTTCCGCGCCGGTGTGCGCGGCCGTCAGCAGCGCGACGTCGTCGAGGTCGGCGCGCAGCGCCGCCAGCGCCGCCTGCTGGTCGGCGCGGCGGTTCAGATACCAGTGCACGGCCGGATGCGCCGCCTCCAGCGGGCCCGAGGGGGCCGGGGCCGGCGGCAGCAGCTTGTTGACCACCACCGCGTCCAGGCGCAGCCCGAGCAGCGCGGCGGCCGAACGCACCCGGCGGGTCTCGGCCACCGCCACCCGCTCGGCCGCGGCGACCAGCCGCAGGCCGGTGCGCTCGTGGTCGACCAGCAGGTCGCGCACCCCGGTCACCGTGCCGACGATCCGCTCCACGGTGGCGGCCAGCACCGCGCGCCGGGGATCGAAGCCGGACACCGACACCGCGCGCGCGTGCGGCGGCCACAGGCGTTCGAGGTAGTCGAGCAGCGTCTGCGGGGCGGTGAGCAGGCGCAGCATGTCGGCCGAGGGCGGGCAGTCCACCACGAGCACGTCCCAGTCGGCGTCCTCGGCGAAACCGGCAAGCTCGGTCAGCGCCAGCAGTTCCTGCACCCCGGGCAGGCCGGTCAGCTCGGCCGGGTCGAGCGCGCTGGGGTCGATGCCGGCGGAGTGGCGGTGCGAGCCGCCCGCCGAGAGCATCGAGGTGACCTCGGCGAAACGGTCCTCGAGCAGGGCCAGCGAGTCGATCTCGATGACATCGAGTCCCGGCTCCACCCTGGTGATGCCGGTGACCGTGCCCGGATCGTGCGGCAGCCGCACGCCCAGCGCGTCGCCGATCGAGTGCGCCTGGTCCAGTGAGGCCAGCAGCACGTCCCGGCCTGCCCTGGCGTGGGAGACCGCGCTCGCACAGGCGAGGGTGGTCTTGCCGACTCCGCCCTTGCCGACGAACAGTTCGAGCCGGGTGCGCCGCGGCCCGTGTGGTGCGGCCGTCAGCCTTCGACCCGTTTCTTCAGTTCCTTGAGGGCCGTGTCGGTGATGACCTTCTCGGCCTTGCGCTTGAACATGCCGATCATCGGGATGTTCAGATCGACCGTCAGCTCGTAGACCACCTCGGTCACCCCGCCGGACTTCTCCCGCAGCACGTAGCTGCCGTCCTGGGCCTTCTGCAGCTCGCCTTCGATCAACCGCCAGCTCACCGCGAGGTCGTCGGGACGCCAGGCGTAGGACAGCACGTAGGTGTCCTTGACCACGCCCGCGTCGAGCACGAATCGGGCGGTGCGGGCCCGGCCGTCGGCGCCCCGGTCGAGCACCTCCACGGACTTGGCCGCCGACACCCACTCCGGGTAGGACTCCAGATCGGCGATGACGGCCATCACCCGCGCTGCGGGGGCCTCGATGAGGATCGACCTCTGGGTCCGGTCGGCCATGGGGTCAGCGGTTCCTTTCCAGCGACGATGCGGGGTGGTTCCGGGTGACGACAGCTCAGGCGGCCGGGGTGACGCCCGCGGGGCGTCCGGCCTCCAACAGCGCCTTGAGCTCGAACGACATCTTCTTGCCCGCCACGCGCCGTGCCCGGTTCAGCGTGGCCAGCGCGCGGGGCGAGAGGTTCTGCGGCGGCTCCGGTTCGGCGTGCAGGAAGTAGTGCAGGATGACCCCGTCCAGCGCGGGCTCGAGCCACACCTCCATCGTGCCGGTCAGCGGACCGGACACCAGCCAGCGAATGCCCTTGTCACCGCGGTCCTCCCGGACCTCCAGCTGGAGATCCGGCCACCACCGGCGCCACCGGCCGCGATCGGCCAGCACCTCGGCGACCGCGGCGCCGGAGGCGACGACGAACGTCTGGTCGGCGACCAGAAAGCTGCTCACTCCGCAGAGCGAAAAGGATGACTCCGTCACACCTGCGGGGCATGTCGGTGTGCGGCCCGCGCGGCGGCAGCACCCGGCGGCTCGACCGTCGGCAGGTGCTCAGCGCAGCAGTTCGCGCAGCCGCGCGCCGATCGCGTCCCAGTGCCAGTGCCGTCGCACCCAGGCCCGGCCCGCCGCGCCCATCGCCGCGGCCGCGTCCAGGTCGGACAGGATCGCCACCACCGCGTCGGCGACCTCGCTCACCCGTCTGCCGTCGACCACCAGACCGGTCTCGCCCTCGCGCACCGTCTCCGGCGCACCGCCCGAGCGGCCCGCGATCACCGGGACACCGGTGGCCGAGGCCTCCAGGTAGACGATGCCGAGCCCCTCCACGTCCAGGCCCGCGCCCCTGGTGCGCGCCGGCATGGCGAACACGTCGGCGATGGTGTGGTGGGCCGCCAGTTCCGCGGCGGGGACGCGGCCGGTGAAGACCACGTCGTCGGTCACCTCGAGCACCTGCGCCAGCGAGCGCAACCGATCCTCGTACGGACCGCCGCCCGCGATCACCAGCACCGCGCCGTCGACACGGGTGCGGATCTCGCGCATGGCCGCGATCAGGATGTCCTGGCCCTTGCGCGGCACCAGCCGTGACAGGCACAGGATGGTCGGGCGCTCACCGAGGCCGTAGCGGGCGCGCAGCTCGGCGCGGGCGGCCGGATCGGGCCGGAAGATTTCGGGGTCGACGCCGGGCGGCAGGTACTCCAGCGCCGCGTTCGCGCCGAAGGCGGAGGCGAACCGGCCGCGGGTGTACTTGCTGACGTAGGTGACCACGTCGGTGGTCTCGCCGATCACCCGCAGCGCCTGGCGCGCGCCCGGCAGCATCGACCAGCCGACCTCGTGACCGTGGGTGCTGGCCAGCACCCGCTCCGCGCCCGCACGGCGCAATCCGGGGGTGAGCAGGGCCAGCGGCGCGGCGGCGCCGAACCACACGGTGTCGCACCGTTCCTCACGCACCAGCCGTGCCGCGCGGCGCAGCACCGGCGGGGTCGGCAGCATGAGCGTGGTGGGGTGGCGGACCACCCGGAAATCCTGGTTCGCGTCGAATTTCTTGTGCGAGTCGCCGCGCCAGCGTGGTGCGTACACCACCAGCTCCTCGGGGGGCAGCTGTCCGGCGAGCGCCTGCAGATACGACTGGATACCACCCGGCCGAGGCGGGAAATCATTGGTAACCAGCAGGGTTCGGGCCATACCGGACAACCTACTCGGCGCGCCCGCCCGAGTGCCGCCGTGGTCGCGCCGTCGGCGGGCGCGGTCCTGGTCAGCGCGCGCGTTCGGTGAGCCAGGAGCGCCAGCGGTCGAGGAAGTCGGCGCGGGCGACGCCGAGGACCTCGCCCAGCAACCGTTCCTCGTCGTCGGCCGAGGCCGCGGCCAGTGCCCGGTACAGCCGGATCAGGTGCGGTTCACCGTAGGACTCGGCCACGAACGCGCACCCGGTCCAGGCCAGCTCGTAGGCCATGGCGGCGGCCGGACCGGTGAAGTCGGCGTCGGCGGGCAGGGCCGGGGGCGGGTGACCCGCGTGGACGGCGGCTCGCACGGTCGGGGCGACCTCGGTGAAGGCCGCGCCGAGCCCGCGGTGGGCGGCGTAGTCGGCGAAGCCCTCGGTCAGCCACAGCGGGGCATCGGCTCCGGTGTGGGTGCGGGTGGCCAGGTGGGTGAGTTCGTGGCGCAGCACGGCGCGCAGCTGGTCCTCGCCGAGCCGGGCGCCGACGTCGGGGGCGAAGACGACACGTTGGTTCGCCGGGGCCGTGCCGGGCCGGAACGGGTCGGAGTACGCGGCGGCGGCCACCTCCGCGGACAGCGGTGGACCGGCATCCGGGCCGCCGGGCACCTCCGTCGCCGTCGCACCGCGGAGGAGGGCGGCGAATTCCGTGCGGTCGGCGGCCACGGCGACGACGGCGCGGTCGGTCCACGCGGTGTCGGCGGGGTTCCAGAAGTCCACCACGGCGGTGAGCGCGGCGGGAAGTTCCGCGGCCAGCCGCCTCGCGACGGCCGCCTGGCCGGGATGGGCGAGGACCACCGCGGCGGACAGCGGATCGGCGCGGAACTCGCTCACCTCGCCGTACGGCGTCATGAGCTGCCGGACGGTGTCGAGCCGGGAGCTCTCGGTCGCCGTGGGTGTGGGCGCGAGCCCGGCCGACTCGAGCTCGGGGGAATCCTGGGCGCAACCGGCCGTTGCCAGCGCGATCGATGCCGCGACGAGGAGATACGGTGCGCGGCGGGCGGGCCGGGAGCCGGCGCGGGGACGGCGCCTCACGCGGGGGTCAGTACCGCCGCGCGGAGTGGTAGGGCGTCGACCCCATCGGCGCCACGGCGACGGGGACGCCGAAGGTGGAGGCGTGCAACATCATTCCGTTGCCCGCGTAGATGCCGACGTGGGAGACGTCGGAGTAGAAGAAGACGACGTCGCCGGGCTGGAGGTCGTCCTTGTCCACGGGGGTGCCGTACTGGGCCTGGGCGGAGCTGGTGCGTGGCACGTCCTTGCCGACCTGTTTGAACGCCCACTGCACCAGACCGGAGCAGTCGAACTGGTCGGGGCCGGTGGCGCCCCAGACGTACGGGTCGCCGACGCGGGTGAGGCCCGCGGCCAGGGCGCTGGTGCCGCTGCCGGGGACCAGGCCCTGCAACAGGGTGTCGCGGTCGAAACCGGGCGGGAAGGGTGAGCCGGCGAGGGCCGAGCGGTCGGAGGTCGACAGCTGGCCCCATGCCTGCACGGTGGCGGCGATGGCGCCGGCCAGTTCGCTGCGCTTGCGCTCGAGGTCGGCCCGGACCTCTTCGGCTGTGCGCGCGGCCTCGCGGGCGGCGTCGGCGGCGGCTCGCGCGCTGTCCTCGGCGGCCGTGGCCGCGTCGACGGCCTTCTTGAACCGGCGCAGTTCCTCGGTGGTCTGAGCGGTGAGCACGTCCATGGTGGACATGCGGTCGAGCATCTGCTGCGGGGAGTCGCTGACCAGCACCGCGAACATACGGTTCGGGCGCACCCCCTGATAGGCGGCGATGGCGGTGCGGTCGATGACCGGCTGGAAGGCGCGCACCTCGGCCCGCGCGGCGTCGGCCACGGCGGTGCGGGCGGCCAGTTCGGCCTCGGCGGCGTGCTGGGCGGCCAGCTTGACGTCCAGATCCTCCTGCACGCCCAGCGCCTGCTGGTTGAGCTGCTCGGACTGGCGGGACAGCTCGATCATGCTCTGCACCGCCTCGCTCGCGGTGCTCGGCAGCGCGACCGGGTCGGCCAGGGCGGCGGGCCCGGACGGCAGGCCCGCGGTGGTCATGCCGGTGGCGAGAAACCCGGCGGCGACCATGCCGCAGAACAGGCGCTTGGTGCGAGAGGTGCGCGGATCGACTGCCACAGCTCGACGTGCTCCTTCGTTGCCGAAGCGCTGGAACCGGTGAAGGTCACCGGCCGACACTCCGTTCGGTCTCGATTAGATTACGAAACGGCAGCGGCCCGTGTCCAGGTGGACACGAGCCGCTGTGCCGTATGGGGCCTGCGGGGCCGCTGTGTCGTCAGGGGCAGCGGACCGCGGTGCCGGGTGGCGGCCGGATCAGTACCGGCGGGCGCCCGCGAAGGGCATGGAGGAGATCGGTGCGACGTGCACCGGGCTGCCTGCGTTGGCCGCGTGCACGACATTGCCGTTACCCGCGTACAGGCCGGAGTGGCCGCCGCCGTAGAAGGAGACCATGTCGCCGGGCTGCAGGTTGTCCAGGGAGACCGGGACGCCCGCGGCCAGCTGCGCGCCGCTGGTGCGCGGCAGCTCGCGGCCTGCCTGGCGGTAGGCCCACTGGACCAGACCCGAGCAGTCGAAGGCGTTCGGGCCTGCGGCGCCGTAGACGTAGGGGGAGCCGACCTTGGACAGCGCGGCGTCGAGGGCCACCTCGCCGAGAGTCTTCTGCGGCGCCACGAACGGCGGCGGCGCGAACGGCGCGGCCGGGAAGGCGGGCTCGATGCCCGGGATGCCGGACGGGATCGGGATCTCGTCGGGAACCTCGAAGACGCCGACGCCCGGGATGGTGACCGGCTGGGCCGAGGCCGTGGCGGGGAGCAGGAACGCGCTGATGGTGGCAGCGCCGATCGCTCCGGCGGCCACGGCACGCCGCGCCTGCCGTTTGACGGTGTTTGTCGCCATGTTGCGTTGCTTCCTATCTGCCCCACGACGCCACACCCGTGTGGTGCGACGGACTGCGACGTACGCACCGGATCGGCGCGTCGAACTCCGTGAGGTCTCGAAACGATTACGAACCGATCACGGAAGTTTGTAAAGCCGCGTCGCCGTCGAAGGCGCGCGCACGCCTCGGGCCTGCGTGAATTTCTGCGACAGATCTCACAGCGATCACGAAACGATGACGGAGACATTTCGTTGTCCGATTCGTCCGGGTCGTCTCGGGGCCGCCGGAGGTGGGGGAGGGCGATGTCGATCTTGGAAAATGGCAACGGACGCCCAGGTCGGCGCGGTATGTCCGCCGAACTTCGGGACGCTGTTCTGGACAAGCGTACAAGTCTGCGTCGAACCGGGCCGGGCGGTCGGTTCGATCTGCGCCGCGATCTTCGGACACGCCCGGAATTCGATAGTTCATGGAAGAAAACGTGAGCTGTGACACTTTTTGTGTTCCAAGATCGTTTATCGGTTCGCGAGGCGGGAATTTCTCCGGGTCACGCCGCACGCGATTGTCGCGACAGTTGTCCGATGATCTTGTCGGAGGCCGGCCCTACGCTGACCGCCGTGCCCGACTCCGATCTCTCCGCCGCCGCCCGGCAGCTGGCCTTCGACGAGCTGGACACCCCGCTCTACGACACCACCTTCGTCGTGGTCGACCTGGAGACCACCGGCACCAGCCCGGAGGGCGACGCCATCACCGAGATCGGCGCGGTCAAGGTGCGCGGCGGGGAGGTGCTCGGCGAGTTCGCCACCCTGGTCGATCCCGGTCGCGCCATCCCGCCGGAGGTCGTGCGGATCACCGGCATCACCACCGCGCTGGTCTGCGCGGCGCCGCGCATCGATGCCGTGCTGCCCGGGTTCCTCGAGTTCGCCGCCGGCGCGGTGCTGGTGGCCCACAATGCCCGCTTCGACATGGCCTTCCTGCGCGCGGCCGCCGCCCGCGGCGGGCTGCCGTGGCCGAACGCCCCGGTGCTGTGCACGGTCAAGCTGGCCAGGCGGGTGCTCGGCCGCGACGAGGCGCCCTCGGTGCGGCTGTCGGCACTGGCCCAGCTGTTCGGCGCGTCCACCCGGCCCACCCACCGCGCCCTCGACGACGCCCGCGCCACCGTCGACGTCCTGCACACTCTCATCGGCCGCGTCGGCAACCAGGGCGTGCACAGCCTGACCGAACTGCTCGACTACCTGCCCGACGTCGGCCCCGCCCGGCGCGCCAAGCGCGTGCTCGCCACCGGCCTGCCCGCCGAGCCCGGGGTGTACCTGTTCCGCGGACCGTCCGACGAAGTCCTCTATATAGGCACCGCCGTGAATCTGCGCCGCCGCGTGCGCACCTACTTCACCGGCTCGGAGACGCGCGGCCGGATGAAGGAGATGGTCGCCCTCGCCACCCGCGTCGACCACGTGGTGTGCGCGCACGGCCTGGAGGCCGGAGTTCGAGAACTGCGCCTGCTCGTCGCGCACGCCCCGCCCTACAACCGGCGTTCCAAGTTTCCCAAGCGCGCCTGGTGGATCACCCTCACCGACGAGGCGTTCCCGCGCCTGGCCGTGACCCGCACACCCGTCCGGGATGCGCTCGGCCCCTTCAACTCCCGCGCCGACGCCGCCGACCTCGCCGCCACCCTGGCCGAGCACGCGGGCCTGCGCACCTGCACCACCCGGCTCGCGCGCGCCGCGGTCCACCACTGCCCGCCCGCCGTGGTCGGCGGCTGCCCCGCGGCGCGCACGCGCGAGACTCCGCTCACCGCACGGGAATACGCGCCCGCCGTGACGGCCGTGCGCGAGCTGATCGCCGGCCGTGACGACAGCCTGCTCACCGGCCTGCTCGACCTGATCGAAAGCCACGCCCGCGCCGAGCGTTTCGAGACCGCCGCCCGCCTGCGCGACCGCGCCGCCGCTCTCATCCGCGCCCTGCGCCGCACCCAGCGCCTGGCCGCCCTCGCCCGCGTGGCCGAATTGATCGCCGCCGCCCCCGACGGCGGGGGCGGCTGGTAATTCGCCGTCGTCCGCCACGGCAGGCTCGCCGCCGCGGGTGTCGCGCGCCGCGGCACGCCTCCGATG
>NZ_JARWRU010000186.1 GCF_029867845.1 Nocardia farcinica
CACCGGAGCCTTCCGGTGCGGCATCGGTCGTTTCCCGCCTTCCGCCCGCACGGTGCCGTCCGGGCGCGCGACAGGACCGGCCAGGGGGTGTACGGGGTGGATGCCGCCGGTGAGCGGGGCGGTTCGCGGTCACGCGGGGCAGTACGGCGCGGGCACGGGCCGGGGGAGCGACATCGATCCCCGTGGCGACCCTCTGGTTCTCCGTTGAACCGGGCCTGCGGGGTACTGCTACCGATTGTGTCGGCGGTCACGTTGCCCGCGTTACGCTGGTCGGAGGACCGCACCGGCGCTCATGCGCTGCCCTTGCGCGCCACTGGCGGGGGCAATGGTGCGCCGACCTGGGAAAGTCCGCCGCCGCCGACCGGTGTGTCTGCGTCGGTCTGTCGGTGGCGTGCTGTTTACTCGGTGCGGTCAAACCAGAGGTTCGAGTGACGAGTGAAAGCGGAGGAGATATGGCACTGCCCACGATGACCGCCGAACAACGCACCGAAGCGTTGGCCAAAGCGGCCGCGGTTCGCAAGGCGCGCTCGGAACTGATCGGCAAGGTCAAGGCCGGCAAGGTCTCCGTCGCGGACCTGCTCGCCAAGGCGGAAACCGACGAGCTGGTCAAGAAGACGAAGGTGGCGGCCGTGATCAAGGCTTTGCCCGGTGTCGGGCCGGTCAAGGCCGCCAAGCTGATGGACCAGGCGGAGATCCCCGAGGATCGGCGCATCGGCGGCCTCGGCGCCCGGCAGCGCGCGGCGTTGCTCGAGGCGCTGAAGGTCTAGCCGCAGCCCGATCCGGCACGACCGCAGCCCGCCGGACGGGCCGCGACGGATTCGCCCGGCCCGGCGGGGAATGCGGGCCGGGCGAGCCCACCCGGATCGGATCAGGCCGATCTGTCCTCGGCCTCTGCGGTGCGGGCCTCTGCGGTGCGCACTCGGTGCGCGCCGCTGTAGACGTTCATGGTCTCCCCGCGCAGGAAGGCGACGAGGGTCAGACCGGTCTCCACGGCGAGGTCGACCGCGAGCGAACTGGGCGCCGACACCGCGCCCAGCACCGGGATACCCGCCATCACCGCCTTCTGCGCCAGTTCGAACGACGCCCGCCCGCTGACGATCAGCACCAGCTCTCCGGCGGGCACCCGGTTCTCCCGCAGTGCCCAGCCGACGACCTTGTCCACGGCGTTGTGCCTGCCGATGTCCTCCCGCACCGCCAGCACCCGCCCGTCGGGGGTGAACAGGCCCGCCGCGTGCAGGCCGCCGGTGGCGTCGAAGACCGACTGGTGTTCCCGCAGAGTCAGCGGCATCCGCGCCAGCGCCGACGCGTCGACCGACGGTCCTGGATCGGGCTGCGGGAAGCGGCCGGCGGCGCGGACCTCGTCGAGTGCGGTCTTGCCGCACAGGCCGCAGGCGCCGGTGGTCAGCACATGTCTGGTGCGCACCACGGCGGGCACCCGCAGCCGCACGTCGAGCACGTTGTAGGTGTTGCGGCCCTGCTCGTCGGTGCCCGCGCAATAGCGCGCGCTCACCACGTCCTCGGCCGAGCCGATCATGTTCTCGCTGAGCAGCAGGCCGTGCACCAGGTCGATGTCGTTGCCCGGGGTGCGCATGGTGACCGTGAGCGACTGCCCGTCGACCCGGACCTCCAGCGGCTCCTCGACCGCGAGGGTGTCCTGGCGTCGCACCTCGCCCGCCGGGCCGAGCCGCAGCATGCGCCGCCGCGCGGTGACCCGGCCGCTCACGCTCCCGCCTCGTCGTGCGCGTGGCGTTCCAGCCGGATCACCACCGCCTTCGACACGGGGGTGTTGGAGCGTTCGGCGACGTGGTCGAGCGGGACCAGCGGGTTGGTCTCCGGGTAGTAGGCGGCGGCATTGCCGCGCGGGGTGGAGAAGCCGACGAGGCGGAAGCCGCGCACCCGGCGCTCGACGCCGTCGGTCCACTCGGTGACCAGGTCCACCAGGTCGCCCTCGGCGAAACCGAGTTCGGTGATGTCCTCGGGGTGCGCCAGCACCACCTTGCGGCCGCCGTGCACCCCGCGATAACGGTCGTCAAGGCCGTAGATGGTGGTGTTGTACTGGTCGTGGCTGCGCAGGGTCTGCAACACCAGCCTGCCCTCCGGGACCGGGATCCAGGCCAGCTCGTTGACCGCGAAATTCGCCTTGCCGGTGCTGGTGGCGAACTCGCGGCTGTCGCGCGGCGGGTGTGGCAGCACGAAGCCGTTGCGCTGCCGCACGCGCCGGTTGTAGTCCTCGCAGCCGGGCACGACGCGGGCGATGGCGTCGCGGACGGCGTCGTAGTCCGCCCGGAAACGCGCCCAGGGCACCGGGTGGTCCGGGCCGAGCAGGGCGAGGGCGAGTTCGCAGACGATGGCGACCTCGCTGCGCAACTGGTCGCTGACCGGCTTCAACCGCCCGGTCGACAGATGCACCATCGACATGGAGTCCTCCACCGAGACCGACCGGCGCTTGCCGTCGAACACGTCCTCGTCGGTGCGGCCGAGAGTGGGCAGGATGAGCGCGGTGCGGCCGTGCACCACATGGCTGCGGTTGAGCTTGGTGGAGATCTGCACGGTCAGCGAGCAGTTGCGCAGCGCGGCCTCGGTGACCTCGGTGTCGGGGGTGGCGGAGACGAAGTTGCCGCCCATCCCGACGAAGACCTTCGCGCGGCCGTCGCGCATGGCCCTGATGCCGTCGACGGTGTCGTAGCCGTGCTCGCGCGGGCTGGTGATGCCGAACTCGCGGTCAAGGGCGTCGAGGAAGAAGTCCGGCGCCTTCTCCCAGATGCCCATGGTGCGGTCGCCCTGCACGTTGGAATGCCCGCGCACCGGGCACAGGCCCGCGCCCGGCTTGCCGATCATGCCGCGCAGCAGCAGCACATTGGTGGCCTCCTCGATGGTGGCGACCGCGTGCCGGTGCTGGGTCAGGCCCATGGCCCAGCAGACGATGATGCGCTGCGAGCCGGCGATCAGCTCGGCGGTGTGGCGCAACTGCTCGCGGGACAGGCCGGTGGCGACCTGCACGGTGTCCAGATCGACGGCACGGGCACTGGCCTCGTAGGCGTCGAAGTTGGCGCACCGGGCATCGACGAACTCGCGGTCGACCACGGTGCCGGGCGCACGGTCCTCGGCCTCGAACAGCAGCCTGCCCAGGCCCTGGAACAGCGCCAGGTCGCCGCCGAGGCGGATCTGCAGGAAGTCGTCGGCCAGGTCGACGCCGGTGCTCAGGCCGCGCAACGTCTGCGGATCGCGGAAGCCGAGCAGGCCGGTCTCCGGCAGCGGGTTGACCGCGACGATCCTGGCGCCGTTGGCCTTCGCCCCGGCGAGCGCGCTGAGCATGCGCGGATGGTTGGTGCCCGGGTTCTGGCCCGCCACGATGATGAGGTCGGCGGCGGCGAAGTCGTCGATGGTGACCGACCCCTTGCCGATGCCGATGGAGGAGATCAGCGCCGTGCCCGAGGACTCATGGCACATGTTGCTGCAGTCGGGCAGGTTGTTGGTGCCGAAGCTGCGCACCAGCAGCTGGTAGAGGAATGCGGTCTCGTTGGCGGTGCGGCCGGAGGTGTAGAACAGGGCCTCGTCGGGGGAGTCCAGCGCGCGCAGTTCGTCGGCGATGAGCTGGTAGGCGTCCTCCCAGCTGATCGGGTGGTAGTGGGTGTTGCCCGGCCGCAGCACCATCGGGTGGGTGAGTCTGCCCTGTTGTCCCAGCCAGTAGCCGGACTTGGTGGCCAGTTCCGACACCGGGTGCGCGGCGAAGAACTCCGGGGTGACGGTGCGCAGTGTGGCCTCCTCGGCCACCGCCTTCGCGCCGTTCTCGCAGAACTCGGCGGGCCTGCGGTGCCCGCTCGGCTCCGGCCAGGCGCAGCCGGGACAGTCGAAACCGTGCACCTGGTTGACCCGCGACAGGGTCAGGGCGGTGCGGATCACGCCCATCTCCTCGACCGAGCGCTTCAGCGCCACCGCCACCGCGGTGACGCCCGCTGCCTGCGTCTTCGGCGACGAGACGGACAGCTCGGACTCGTCGATGTCCTGTGTGGGTCCCTGGCGATGCATGACCACATTGTGCTCTTCGCCCATCACGTCCGCCCCCGGGCCGTCGATTCATGCCGGTCGGGCCGGGGTGTGTCGCCGCTCTCAGTAGCGCCGCGGGTAGGCCGCGAGCGGCCGCATGGGCGGGCGGTGGGTGAGGATCTTCTGTCCGAGACGCATCCGCCAGCCCGGCGCCAGCTCGACCGCCGTGTCGCCAACGCGGGTCCACTGTTCGACGTCGGGCGCGGCGATGTAGGTGCCGCCCGAGGTTCCCGCGTCGCGGACGTAGACCACGCCGTCCTCCACGGTCACGTAGGCGTGCACCCGGGAGACGTGCCGGTCCCTCGGCAGGGTGAGCGGCGCGGCCTTGCCCGACCGGACCGATTCGTCACCCGACGGATTGCGCCCCACCACGTAGTCGCGGTCCAGCGGGTAGATCACGTCTTCGAACACCAGCGCCCCGGGCGCCTCCGGCTGGGCGGGTGGCCGCAGCGGGACCACCCGGCCCCACTGGTTCGGTCCCGAGTTGTGCGGGCCCGCGTAGTTCGGTCCCGGCGTGCTCGCCGGAGCCTGGTGCGTACCGGGCCGCGCGGCGAAGAAGTCCTGCCTGCCGGGCTTCGGCGCTTCCGGCCAGGCAGGCGGGGACGAGGATCGGCGGGTGTCACCCGCGCCCGTCTGGTCGGCGGCGAGGGCGTCGAAGCCCGCCGGGGCGGTGGCGGGCAGGTCGGCGGTGCGGGGACCGGTCCGCGCGGGCTTCGCCGGAGCGGGGGCGGCCGGGGAAGCGGCCGACCGGTCGCCGCCCGTGGCGGGGCTCACGTTCGATTTGCCGGGGGCGCTCGCGTTGTCGGGGGCGCTCGCGACGGGACGGGACCAGGCCGAGTCACCGGTCCGGCCCTGGGGCGTTCCGCGCCCGCCGACCGTGGTGGCGTTCGCGGCGCGGTCGGCACCGGCGGCGGGGGTGGTGGGCCCGCGGGTCGGGGCCGGAGGGGGGTGGGCAGGGGGTTCCGCGCGGGGGGTGCCCG
>NZ_JARWRU010000187.1 GCF_029867845.1 Nocardia farcinica
CTGGGGGGTTTCGGGGCGGGGCGGGGGGTGGGCGTGGGTTTTTTTTCCCTCGACTCCGGCGCCCCCGGGGCCGCGGCCGCGGTCGTGTTCGCGGTCCTGACCGTCGCGCAGTTGTTCGCCCTCCCGGCCCGCCGCGACCAGAACGCCACCGCGCAAACCTCGGTGCTGCAGGACTGGCGGGCGGTGGCCGCCAACCGCCGATTCCTGTGGTTCTCGGTAGCGATGATCGGCTCTTATGTGCTGTCGTTCCAGGTCTATCTGGCATTGCCACTGCAGGCTGAATACCTCGCAGGCGCGCACTCCCAGGTGTTGGTTTCGGCGCTGTTCGTGGTCTCCGGCGTCGTCGCCGTAGCCGGACAGCTACGGATCACCGGATGGTTTCGTGCACGCTGGGGAACCGGGCGCAGTCTCGTCGTGGGGATGACGATCCTGGCCGCGGCGTTCCTGCCGCTGCTCGCTGTGCCCGGGCCCGCGGCATTCGGCGTCGCCATCGCGATCGTCGCCTTGCTGGTCACCACGGCACTGCTCGCGATCGGCACCGCCGCGGTGTTCCCTTTCGAGATGGACACCGTCGTCTCACTCGCGGACGGAAAACTGGTGGCGACCCACTACGGCTTCTACAACACCGTCGTCGGTGTCGGCATTCTGGCCGGCAACCTCGCCACCGGCGCCGTGGTCGGTGCCGCCCGTACTGCCGGCGCGGACTGGGCGGTGTGGGCCGGCCTCGGCCTCATCGGCGCCCTGTCGGCCTTCGCGCTGCACCGGCTCGACCGATCGCAGCCGGCAGAACAAACAGCTCGCGGCGAACAACGAACCCAGTCTGCTGCTACCGAATCCCGTCACTCCTCAGCGGGGCAGCTGGATCCGGCGACCACCTGCTGCTCGATCGATGAATTTGACGGCCAGTACCGGGAACCAGCGAAAACCACTAGACGCTGAACCGCGCTTCGACCGGCAGACAACCGGCAAAGATCCGCTCCGCGCTCGACTGGATCAGATTCGGGCGTCAGATGGGCCGGTGGCCGACAAACCGCCACCGGCCCGTCACAGCTTCATTCACCACACGTCACTCAGGTCGGGCCGCCGCTGCTCTCGCTGGTGGCTCAGGTCCGCGGTCGCAGCAGTGGTCGTCGTGTGCGCTGGGCTCCATCGCCGGGGCGATGAGCGTGGTGGGGTTCGGGCAGCAAGTGTCCCCCGCCAAGCTTTGATGCCTTCGCCGACTTCGAGGGCGGCGATGACGAGGGCGGCGATCGGGTCGGCCCCTGACCACCAGAACAGACTGTTGAGTAGCAATCCGATCAACAGCACCGCCGACAGGTAGGTGCACAGCAGCGTTTGCTTGGAGTCGGCGACCGCGGAGGCGGATCCGAGTTCGCGACCGGCGCGCCGCTGGGCCCAGGACAGCACCGGCATGATGGCCAGGCTGACCCCGGCCAGGACGATGCCGATCATGGAGGGCTCGGCGTCGCCGACCCCGAGTAGACCGCGCACGGATTCGACGGTGACGTAGGTGGCCAGCGCGAAGTAGGAGAACGCAATGATCCGCAGCGCGATCTTCTCTCGCTTCTCGGGGTCGCGGCCGGCGAACTGCCAGGCCACCGCCGCGGCGGAGGTCACTTCGATCACCCAGTCCAGCCCGAACCCGATCAACGCCGTCGACGAGACGCGGGCGCCCTCGGTGATGGCGACGATCGCCTCGATCACGTTGTAGGTGATAGTCGCGGCGACCAACCAGCGGATCCGCCGCGCCAACAACGCCCGCCGTTGCGGACCTGCCGACGTGACCGCGAGGGGAGTGCGGGCATTCCCGGTGGGGTCGACGTCAGCAGCATTCCTGGGTGTCGGCGGCCGGGCAGCAGGCGGGATCGACTGCCAGTACCAGCCCGAGCAGGTCATCCAAGGCGTGCCCGATGCGACGGTCAGCGAGTTCGTAGCGGCTCCGGCGGCCTTCGGGGCAAGCCACGACCAGACCGCAGCCACGCAGGCAGGCCAAGTGGTTCGACCCGGATCTGCCGCGATACCCCGATTTGGTCGGCCAGCTGCGACGGATACGCCGGAGCCTGACGCGGACTCAGCAGGATCTGGGTGCGGGTCGGATCTGACAGTGCGTGCCCGAAGCGGGTTAGAGTCACGATGCAGCACCGTCTCCACACGTAGACGACACATATTTTCCTGTATTCACGAAATAATGAACTGGCGGTGGGTCTACTCCCGCGAGACGTTTCGGCGGTGCCCCATAGTCGCGATCGACTTCGCCCGGGTTCAGTGTCCTGTGATGGGGAGTTCAAAAGTAAAACATGCTCCGTGGCCTGGTCCGTCGCTGTGTGCCCGGATGCGACCGTGATGTGCTTCGACGAGGGCGCGAGTAATAGTCAGGCCGATACCGCTGCCGCCGTGGCGGCGGTCGCGGGCGGTGTCGGCACGGTAGAAGCGGTCGAAGAGATGATCGAGATGGTCGGCGGCGATGCCGTCGCCGGTATCGGAGACCGCGATTTCTACGCGCTCGGGGCCGGATCGTCGGCTGCTGACGGTGACCACACCCCCGGCGGGTGTGTGGCGCAGGGCGTTGTCGAGCAGGTTGCCCAGTACCTGATCGAGCCGGTCGGGATCGACGGTGACGGCTGCGGAGTGCTCGACGCGGGTGTGCAGCGCGACGCCTTTGTCGTCGTAGCGTTCTCGCGCGGCCTGGACGGCGTGGGTGACCAGGATGGCGGTTGTCATGGGGACCGGGCGGATTCGGGTGAGGTGTTCCTCGGCGCGGGAGACAGCGGTGACGTCCTGGACGAGGCGTTCGAGCCGGTGGGTGGCCGAGCGCAGAACGTGGCGGGTGTCGTCGTCGAAGGGGCGGACGCCGTCTTCGAGGGCTTCGAGGTAGGAGTCGAGTGTGGCTATAGGGGTGCGCATTTCGTGGCCGAGGTCGGCCAGCATTCTGCGGCGGGTCGTTTCAGTGGCGTCGAGTCGGCGGGCGAGTTCGTTGACGGTGCCGGTGAGTTCGTCGAATTCACGGCCGAGCCCGGGACTGCGGACGCGGGTGTCGTAGCGTCCGCGCGCGATCTGGGCGGCGGAGACCGTCACAGCGGTCAGGGAGCGTTGGACGCGCCGGGTGATGTACCAGCTCACTATGAGTGCCAGGACTACCGCGATCGCGACCGCCAGACCCCAGGCCAGCACGATCGCCGCGGTGAAGGCTTCCTCGACGTGGGCTGCTTGGCTCGAGTTGTGGTCGATGCCGGCCTGACCGAGGTGGTCGTGGAAGATCCCGGGGGCCAGCGCCGAGGCGACGAGCCAGGCGCTGACCGCGCATCCGACCACCACGGCGGTGAGAGCGACGAACAGTCGGGTCCCGAAACTCGAACCGGGCGCTTTCGACCCGGCCATGGTTTTCGGGGCGGATCCGGGGTTGACGGCTCGGGTGTTCATGCTCCGGTGCCCATCCGGTACCCGACGCCGCGGACGGTGCGGACGTAGCGGCCGCGGGTGGCGTCGTCGCCGAGTTTGCGGCGCAGGTGGCCGATGTGCACGTCGACCAGATGCTCGTCACCGATCCAGGTCGGACCCCACACGGCGCTGATCAGCTGGGCGCGGGTGAGCACGACGCCGGGGTCGCGCGCCAAGGCGTCGAGGACGTCGAACTCGGTGCGCGTGAGCGCCACCGGCATACCGTCGACGGTGACCTCACGCCCGTCGACATCGATGGCCAAGCGGCCGAACACGCGGGCCTGCGTGGCGGCGGCGGACTCGGCTGGGCGGGTGGTGCTGGTGCGTGGGCGGCGCATCATGGCCTGGATCCGGGCCATCAACTCGCGGGGGCTGAACGGTTTGGTCATGTAGTCGTCGGCGCCGACGGAAAGCCCGATCAGGGTGTCGATCTCTTCGGCACGGGCAGTGAGCATCACGACGTAGGCGTCGGAGAAGGTGCGCAGTTGCCGGCACACCTCGACACCGTCGAGTCCCGGCAAACCCAGATCGAGGACCACGACATCCGGATCGACTTGCCGGGCGATCCCGACAGCGTCATGGCCGTCACCGGTGATCGTGGCTTCGAAACCGCCGCGTTCCAGATAGCTGCCGACCAGACTCGCCAGCGGCGCCTCGTCCTCGACGACCATGGCGCGCAGCCCGGTGGGGGGACGCTGGGTGGGCGACCAGTCGCGGGTCGTTGCGGGTGTGCCGGCAGAGGAAGCCATGGTGTTCATCTTCTCCAGCCCACACCGGGTGCCGACGCCGCGGTGGGGTTTCTTGAGCAAATCTTCATACGACCTCCACAGCAGTGCCGGGGTCCGCCCACAAGTCTGGGGACATGAACCCGCACGGAGAGGAAGCGGCCATGATGGGCTGGGTCGGTGATATCGGTTGGCCGGGGTGGACCGGGCATGCTTGCGTTCTGGGCCGTGGTGATCTACCTGGTAGCCACGCTGCTGGGC
>NZ_JARWRU010000188.1 GCF_029867845.1 Nocardia farcinica
TGTGGCGGGAGTTGTGGCGGTGCAGGTCGGGGTACAGGTTGTAGAGGCCGTCGAGGCCGATGTCGGCCTGCGCGGTGGTGCGAGCGGCCCTGCCGTCGGGATTGGTGTAGAAGCGCACCAGCACGTGCGGCAGTCCCATGGTGCCGAGGAATGTCGCCACCATGAGGGAGAACACCTGGTAGGTCGGGTGCGGGCCGCCGAGCCCGCCGCCGGGTTCCAACCAGCTCGCGCCGTCGGCGGGCGCGCCCTCGACCACCGGCACCGTCGCCCCCGCGGGCAGCACCAGCTCCGTGTCCGCGGCCAGCTCGTGCGTACCGGGCGTGAGCGTCACCGTCCCGTCGACCTGCTCGCCGTCCAATCTGCCGTTCACCACGACCTGCTGTGCCGCCTGCACCCGCACCAGCACGTCGGTGCTGACCTCGACGGTCGTGGCCTCGGCCACCACCGGCGGTGCGGGCGTGCCGATCTCGCGTGGCGCGCCGAGGAAGTGACCAAGCAGCACCAGCGCGGGCAACGCGACCGCGGTGAGCTTGAGCCAGTACTGGAAGGCCTGCACCAGCGTGATCGAGCGCATCCCGCCGCCCGCCACATTGGCGATGACGATGGCGCCGACCGCCAGCGCGCCCACCCAGCCCGGCAGTCCGAGCAGGATGCGCAGAGTCAGGCCCGCGCCCTGGAACTGCGGGATCAGATAGACCGCGCACACCAGCACCACCACCACGGCGGCCAGCCTGCGCAGGGTCGGCGAACCGAGCCGGAACTCGGCGAAATCGGGCACCGTGTAGGCGCCCGACCGTCGCAACGGCGCGGCCACGAACATCAGCAGCCCGAGATAGCCCGCGGTGAACCCCACCGGATACCACAACGCGTCCGCGCCGTACTTGGCGATCAGCCCGGCCACGCCGAGAAAGGAGGCGGCGGACAGGTATTCACCGGAGATGGCCGCGGCGTTCCAGCGCGGCCCGACGCTACGCGAGGCCACCAGGAAGTCGGAGGTGGTGCGCGCCAGCCGCACCCCGTAGGCGCCGATCGCCACGGTCGCGACCGCCGCCAGCAGCAGCGCCGCCACGATCAGCGCCTGCGCCCGCACATCGGTCACCGGCGCCATCTCAGTCCCCGGTGACGTCGAGGAAGTCGGATTCGTTGCGCTCGGCCCAGCGCACGTACAGCCTGCCCACGGCCAGCAGCGCCGGATACACCGCGATCCCGAGCACCAGCCACGGCAGCGCGATCCCGGCCACCCGCACCGAGCCGAGCGGGGTGGCGGTGAACAGCAACGGCAGGGAGCCGAGCACCAGCACCGTCACCAGCGCGCAGCGCACCGCCAGCCCCAGCTGGGCGCGGACGAGCCCGTCGATCAGCGCCTCGCCGATCTCGGTCTGCTCCACCATCTCCCCGCGTGTCGGCATGCGCCGCGCGCCCCGCCTGCCGGCCAGCACCACCCGCACGCGCTGCGGCTTCGCCGGGCCGGTCACCGGCGCACCCGGGTGCGGATCGCGGCGCCGCTCGCCGCGGGCTGGTGCGCCGCGTTCATCTGCTCTGCCCGCCCCTCGGGCGCGGCGTCCTCGGTCCGAGCGCCAGCCGCTGCTTGAGTTCGCGCACCTGCCGCCGGGCGACCGGCAACTCGACCGCCGCGGCCTCGCCCTCACCGCGCAGGCAGACCAGGGTGCTGCTTCCGACCGTGCGCAGCCCGGTGACCAGGCGCAGCGCCACCAGATAGGAGCGGTGCACACGCAGGAAACCGGCGTTCTCCCAACGCTGTTCCAACGCCGAGAGCGGAATCCGCACCAGGTGCGAACCCGCGGTGGTGTGCAGGCGGGCGTAGTCGCCGTCGGCCTCCACCCAGCTCACCGTCGACCGGTGCACCAGCGTGGTGACCCCGCCCAGTTCCACCGGGATCACCTCGTTGGGGTCCTGACGCGGCGCATCGGCGCGCGCGCACGCCCCCGCCAGCCCCAATGGCCCGACCCCCACGGACAGGCAACGCGCCCGCAGCGGCTATATGAGGGTTTGGATT